>NZ_KV808719.1:0-27251 GCF_001812365.1 Anaerococcus sp. HMSC065G05 | reverse complement strand
TGGGAGCAAGTCCTATGGCTTATGTTTTGTGGAATAAAATAATGAATGTTAATCCTAAAAAAAGCAATTGGCACAACAGAGATAGATTTGTTTTGTCAGCTGGCCATGGTTCAGCTATGCTTTACTCTCTATTACATTTATCAGGCTATGATTTGAGTATTGATGATTTGAAAAATTTCAGACAAATTGGCTCAAAAACTCCAGGCCATCCAGAAAGAAAACATACAGACGGTGTTGAAGTAACAACTGGTCCTTTGGGTCAAGGAATTGCAAATGCAGTTGGATTTGCAATAGCAGAAAAACACTTGGCTGCAATGTATAACAAAGATGGATTTAATATAGTTGATCATTATACTTATGCGATATGTGGAGATGGAGATTTGATGGAAGGAATTTCATACGAATCAATGTCTTTAGCAGGTCATTTAAATTTAAATAAATTAATAATTCTTCACGATTCAAATGATATTTGTTTGGATGGAGATTTAAATACATCTTTTTCAGAAAATATTGAACAAAGAGTTAAGGCTCAAAATTGGAATTATATTAAAGTTTCAGATGGAAATAATCTTGAAGAAATTTATGATGCAATTAATAAAGCAAAAGAAAATAAAAATGGTCCAACTTTTATAGAAGTTAAAACAGTTATTGGTTATGGTTCAAAAAATCAAGGAACAAATAAAGTTCATGGTGCGCCAATTGGAAATGACGATTTTATAGAAGCAAAAAAATTCTACAATTGGGAATATGAAGATTTTGAAATTTCAGAAGATGTTTATGATACATTCAAAGAAAATATTATAGAAAATGGTAAAAAATCATACGAAAAGTGGGAACAACTTTTAGAAGAATATAAGGAAAAATATCCAAAAGATTATAAAGAATACATTAATGGATTTGAAAGAAAATTACCAGAAAATTGGATGGAAGAAGTAAAAAAATACTCTCCATCTGATGATAGTCTTGCAACAAGAGCATCTAGTGGAGAAATTATCCAAGATTTAGCAAAAGTTACAAAAAATTTCTGGGGTGGAAGTGCAGATTTATTTTCATCTAACAAAACAAATATAAAGAATGCTGAAAGATTTTCAGACACAAATCCTGAGGGAAGAAATGTTTGGTATGGGGTTAGAGAATTTGCTATGAGTGTAATAGCAAATGCCATTGTAGCACACGGCGGAACTTTCCATCACGTTTCTACATTTTTTGTATTTTCAGATTATTTAAAAGCAGGTTTAAGAATTTCAGCTCTTTCACAAATTCCTGTAACTTATGTTTTCACTCATGATTCTGTTGCTGTTGGAGAAGATGGACCAACACACCAACCAATAGAACAATTAGCCATGATTAGAACAATACCAAATGTAATAATGCTAAGACCAGCAGATGCAAATGAAGTTAGACTTTCTTGGAAAATTGCTCTTGAAAGCAAAAATTGTCCAGTAGTTATAGCTTTAACACGTCAAAACGTAAGTAATCTTGAAGCTACACAAAATATTGATGATATTTCAAATGGAGCTTATATAATTAAAGATTCTGATAAAGAAGTTCCAGATGGAATTTTAATTGCAACAGGTAGTGAGGTAGAATTAGCTTTACAAACAAGAGATGAATTAAAAAAATCTAACATTGATGTGAGAGTTGTATCAATGCCATCAATGGAATTATTTAGAAAACAAGACCAAGCTTATAAGGAAAAAATTCTTCCAGCAAATGTTAAAAATAGAGTTTCAATTGAAATGGCAAGTTCATTTGGATGGAGCGAATTTACAGGAGATAAGGGAATAAATATTTCTATTGATAGATTTGGAATATCAGGTAATTTTAAAGATGTGCAAAAAGAATTAGGATTTACTAAAGAAGAGATAGCTAAAAAATATATAGAAAAATATAATTAATTTGTAAGGGACTGTTGCAGAATTATTTATTTATAATTTTGCAACAGCCCTTTTTATTTTAAAAATATTTTAAAAAGTGATATTATATTACTAGAAATATAAAAATAAGGAGTAATTATGACAATACCAACACCGCATATTTCAGCAAAAAGTAAAGATGAAATAGCAAATACAGTTTTGATGCCAGGAGATCCTTTAAGAGCTAAATATATAGCAGAAAATTTTCTTGAAGATGCAAAAGAATTTACAAATACAAGAGGAATGTACGGATATACTGGTTATTATAAAGGAAAAAGAGTTTCAGTAATGGGAAGTGGAATGGGAATTCCTTCATCCATGATTTATTTTAATGAATTATTTAATTTTTATGATGTCGATACAATAATTAGAATTGGAAGTGCTGGAAGTATGCAAGAAAATATAAAATTACACGATATTGTTCTTGCAACAAGTGCTTGTAGCGAATCATCAATTAACGATAATTTATTTGGAAATATTCATTATTCTCCAACACCTGATTTTGATTTATTACTTGATGCATACAAAAGAAGTCAAGAATTAGGATACACAACTCACTGTGGTCAAGTTCATTCATCAGATCAATTTTATAGTGAAATGGATCCAAAAGTTTTTGAAAATTTACAAAAATATGGAGTTTTATGCGTGGAGATGGAATCTTATGGTCTTTTTACTGTAGCAAGAAAATATGGAAAAAGAGCCTTAGGAGTTTTTACAATTAGTGATTCCTTAGTATCTAACGAATCTGATAGTGCAGAAAATAGACAAAGTGCTTATACACAAATGATGACACTTGCTTTGGAAGTTGCACCAGAATAAGGAGATTAGATGTTAAAAAATATAATACTTGCTGCTGGAGAAGGTACTAGAATGAAATCTAATACCTCAAAAGTTATGACTAAAATTTTAAATAGAGAGCTTATAACTTATATAGTTGATGCTTGTTCATTTGAAAATTCAAATACTATAATAATTGGTGGAAAAAATAAGGATTTATTAAAAGAAAAATTTCCAAATATAGAAATAAAAGAACAAAAAATTGGAGATGAATTCCCTTATGGAACAGCTTATGCTGTAAGTATGGCTATTGATTTAATAAATGATGATGATGATTGCCTTATTTTAAATGGAGATATTCCACTAATTACAAAAAAATCTCTTGAAGATTTTATTGATTTTCATAAAGAAAATAATAATAGTCTAACTGTTATGTCAACAAAAGTTGACAATCCAAAAGGATATGGAAGAATAATACGAGAAAATAATAAATTCCAAAAAATTGTAGAAGAAAAAGATACAAGCGAAAAAGAAAAAGAAGTAAATGAAATCAACGTTGGTATCTATGCTTTAAAAGGGATTGATTTAAAAAATTCTTTAAAAAAGATTAACACTGATAATAAATCCAATGAATATTATTTAACAGATTGTATCGAAATTTTAAATAATGAAGGAAAAAAAGTAGAATCTTATATGGCTGACAATCCTGATCAATTTTATGGAATAAATAATAAAAAAGAGCTAGCAAATGCTACAAAACTTTTAAGACAAAGAATTAATGATTATCACATGTTAAATGGTGTAATTATTGATAATCCTAGTATAGTAGATATTGAAATGGGCGTAAAAATTGGAAAAGACACTGTAATATCTGGTCCATGTAAAATTTTAGGAAATACAGAAATTGGCGAAGATTGTATTATTGAAGGCTCATCTAGAATTGAAGATTCAATAATTAAGGACAATGTTAAAATTGACAATTCTGTAATAGAAAAATCTTTTGTTGATCAAGGCACAGATATTGGTCCATTTTCACATTTAAGACCTAAGGCTAAACTTGGCAAAAATGTCCATATTGGAAATTTTGTGGAAGTTAAAAATTCTAATGTTGATGATAATACAAAAGCAGGACACCTTGCTTATATCGGAGATTGTGATTTAGGTAAAGATATAAATATTGGTTGTGGTGTAATTTTTGTAAATTATGATGGTAAATTTAAGCATAGGTCAATTATTGAAGATGGAGCATTTATAGGATCAAATTCTAATATTGTAGCACCAGTTCATGTGAAAAAAGAGGGGTATATTGCTGCAGGATCAACAATAACAAAAGATGTTGACCAAGGGGAGCTTTCAATAGAAAGGGCTGAACAAAAAAATATATCTGGTTACGTTGAAAAAAAGAAAAAAAGAGATTTGGAAAAGTTAAAGGAGCAAAATTAAAAATGAGTGAATGTTCAAGTTCATCACATATCAAAAGAGGCGATTTAGTTGTATTGGCAGGAAACTCTAATCCTGATTTGGCAGAAGCTGTTGCAAAATCATTGGGCATTAAATTAGGAGAAGTTGAAGTTAAAAAATTTGCCGACAGTGAAATTAATGTAAAAATTAATGAAGCTGTAAGAGGCAAGGATGTATATATAATTCAACCTACTTCTTATCCAACAAACGACAATCTAATGGAATTATTAATTATGACAGATGCATGTAAAAGAGCATCTGCAGGTTATGTAAATCTAGTAGTTCCATATTATGGCTATGCAAGACAAGATAGAAAAACTAGAGGAAGAGAACCAATTAGTGCTAAACTTGTAGCAAATCTTATGACTGTTTCTGGAGCTGATAGGGTTATAACAATGGATCTTCATGCTGGTCAAATTCAAGGATATTTTGATATACCTCTTGATCACTTTACTGCTATTAGATTATTGTCATCATATTTTAAAGAAAAAGCATTTGACAATCCAGATGAATATGTAGTAGTAAGTCCTGATTTAGGAGGAGTAACTAGAGCTAGAAGCTTTGCTGATTATTTAAAATTAACAATAGCAATAATTGAAAAAAGACGCCCAAGACCAAATGTTTCAGAAGTTATGAATGTAATTGGAGATTTTGAAGGTAAGCATTGTATTTTAGTTGATGATATTATTGATACTGCTGGAACTATTTGCAATGCAGCAAATTATCTAAAAGAACACGGTGCAAAAGAAGTTTCAATTGCTGCAACTCACGGTGTTTTAAGTGGAAATGCTTGCGAAAATTTAGAAAATTCTTGTGTAAAAGAAGTAGTTATTACAGATACAATAAAATTACCTGAAGAAAAGAAAATTCAAAAAATCAAACAAATCTCAATAGCTCCTTTATTAGCTGAAGCTATAAATAGAATTAACACTTACGAATCAATAAGTGGTCTTTTTGAGGACGGTAAATAATAATGTATTATATTGTAGGCTTGGGTAATCCTGGTATACAGTATGAGAACACAAGACATAACGCTGGCTTTATAACTATTGATTATTTGGCTAGAAAATATAGTATTGATGTAAGAAAAATTAAATTTAAATCTTTAATTGGCCAGGGAGTAATTTCTGGCCAAAAAGTTATGCTTGTAAAGCCTCAAACTTATATGAATAATTCAGGAGAAGCTATTAGAGAAATATATAAATATTTTGATTTTGACCATGATAAACTCATAGTTATTTATGATGATATAGATATTGATTTTGGAAGTATTAGAATAAGAAAAAAAGGTTCAGCTGGAACTCATAATGGAATGAAGTCAATTATTTACAATCTAGAATTTGATGATTTTCCAAGAATAAAAGTTGCAGTTGGAAAGAAGCCTTCATATATGGATTTGGCTAATTTTGTATTAAGTGGATTTTCAAAACAAGAAGCAAAAATCATTGAAGAAGAAGTAAAGTTTGCAAGTGATGCTATCGAGATGATTTTAGAAGAAGGTATAGAAAAATCCATGAGTATGTTTAATTCAAAAAGGCTAGTTGAAGATAATGAATAGCCTTATTAATGAAATTTATAATATTAGTCAAGTTAAGGAAATAATTGAAAATTATAAAAAATTATCTCCAATATTTTTACATGGACTAACTGATGAGAGCAAGGCTCATATTTTTCAAACTCTTTTTACTTATACTGGAAAAACATTAATTATTATTTGCGAGAATGAAAAAAAAGCAAAGCTAATGTGTGATGATATAAATTCTTTGCAAGATGATTCTTGTATGTATTTTCCATCAACTGAAATCAACTACTATAATATTAAAAATTTAGAAAAAAATAATGAAATAAATCGAATTGAAGTTTTAACAAAGCTTATTAATGAGGATAAGTTTATAATTACTACTACTTTAGATGCCTTAAGAAATAAATTAACTCCAAGAAAAATTTTTAAAGATAAGTCATTTAAAATTGATACTGATAGTGAATTAGATTTAAGAGAGGTAAAAAAATCATTTATAGAATTAAATTATGATTTTACAAAATTAGTTGAGTCAAAAGGAGAATTTTCTATTAGAGGATCAATAATAGATTTTTGGCCTATAGAATATGATAATCCTATAAGAATAGAATTATTTGATACAGAAATAGATTCAATGAGATTTTTTGATAAAGACACTCAAAGATCTCTTGATAATATTGATGAAATAATAATTAGACCAACAAAAGAGTTAATTTATGATAAAAATGATTATCAGAAAATAATTGAATTAATAAAAAAAGATATAAAAAATATATCAGATACAGGCAATTCTACAAAGTTAAAAGATAAATATAATCAAATAATTTCTTATCTCAGTGATAGTTTATATATCGCAAATGAAGATTTAATTACTCCCTATAGAAATGAAAATTTTGATGACTTTTTTGCTTATTTAGATAAAGATTCAATATTTCTTTTTCAAGATTTAAATAGGTCAATTGATAATTTTTCACAAGATATGGAAAAATCGGATCTGGATTTTACAAATCAGTTAGAAAATGAGGAAATATTTCCATCATTTAAAAATATTAAAATAAATATAAATAAAATTTTTACTAATATCAAATCTTATCATATAATAAATTCTTCAAGTTTATTAAAAAACAATAATATAATAAAAGCAAAAAAAATTATTGAATTAAAATCTATTGAGCAAGAAAATTTTAATAAAAATATTGAAAATTTCATCTTTAATATTAATTCTTTAGTTAAAAATAATGAAAAAGCCATTATTTTTGCATCAGATAAAAAATCTCTAGAAAGTATAAAAGAAATTTTTAATGAAAATAATATTGACAATTTTTCTATTGGTCTAGATTCTGATTTAAGTAATACCAATATAATCTTAACTGAAAATTCTTTATCAAGAGGTTATATTTTCACTGATAATAAAATAAATGTATATTCTCATAGGGATATTTTTGGTAAAGATAAATTTAAAAATAAAAAAACAAGAAAGAAACCAGTAAGCGCTAAAGATATAATAAATTATTCTGATATAGAAATTGGCGATTATGTAGTTCATGAAAATAATGGTATTGGTATATATAAAGGCATATCTAAAATTGAAGTAAATAATACCAAAAAAGATTATTTTGTAATTGAATACAAGGGAAATGATAAAGTATTTGTTCCTGTTGACCAAATGGATTTAGTTAGTAAATATATTGGCAACAAGGGGGACAAGCCAAAAATTTCATCACTTGGAAGTAATCAATGGAAAAAAGCTAAACAAAGAGCAAAAAAGCAGTTGATGAAATAGCAGATGATTTGGTAGAACTTTATGCAAAAAGATCAAAAGCCAAGGGACATGCTTTTAGTGCAGATACAACTTGGCAAAAAGAATTTGAAGATTCTTTTATTTATGAAGAAACAGATAGCCAAGTAAGATCAATTAATGAAATTAAAGATGATATGGAAAATATCAAACCAATGGATAGACTTCTTTGTGGAGATGTTGGTTATGGAAAAACTGAAGTAGCTTTAAGAGCTGCATTTAAAGCAATAATGGACGGCTATCAAGTTTGTTTTTTAGTACCAACTACAATTCTTGCAAGTCAACATTATTCTACAATGAAAGAAAGGTTTAAAGATTATCCTGTCGAGTGTGCTTTATTATCTAGATTTGTAAGTAAAAAAGAACAAGATAAAAATATAAAAAATTTAAAATCAGGTAAAATTGATATTATTGTAGGAACTCATAGGTTATTATCAAATGATATAAATTTTAAAAATCTTGGCTTGTTAATTATAGATGAAGAGCAAAGATTTGGTGTAAGACATAAAGACAAGCTAAAAAAATTAAAAGAAAATATTGATGTTTTAACTTTGTCTGCTACGCCAATTCCAAGAACCTTACAATTATCATTAACTGGGATAAGGGATATGTCAACTTTGGATGAACCTCCAGAAAGAAGGCTTCCTGTAAATACTTACGTATTAGAATATGATTCATCAATTATAAAAAGAGCTATCGAAAAAGAGCTTGATAGGGATGGGCAAGTATATTTTGTCTATAATAGAGTTTATAATATCGAAAAAATTTACAATGAACTTGTTGAATTAATACCAGATGCAAATATTGCTATCGCTCATGGGCAAATGTCTGCAAAAAATCTTGAAAAAATAATGGAAGATTTTGTGAATGGGGATATTGATATACTTCTTGCCACAACGATCATTGAAACTGGTATGGATATACAAAATGTAAACACAATTATAGTTTATGATTCTGACATGATGGGACTTAGTCAACTTTATCAATTGAAAGGAAGAATAGGCCGATCATCTAGGTCTTCTTATGCTTATTTTACTTATGCCAAAGGAAAAGTATTAACTGAAATAGGTGAAAAAAGATTAAAATCAATTAAAGATTTTTCTGACTTTGGTAGTGGTTATAAAATTGCTATGAGAGATCTAGAGCTTAGGGGCGCAGGAAATATTTTAGGTGAAAGCCAAAGTGGGCAAGTAGAAGCTATTGGATATGACTTATATGTTAAATTCTTGCAACAAGCTGTTAATAAAGCAAGCGGAAAAGAATTTAAATCTAGCGATTTAAATGACGTATATATTGACTTGAAAGTAGATGCTTATATTCCAGAATCTTATATAGAAGATCAAGGACAAAAAATAGAAATGTACACAAGAATATCAAGAATTGAAACTTTGGAAGACTATAGCTTTCTTGTTGAAGATTTGATTGATAGGTATGGAGATATTCCATTAATGGTTGACAATATAATGTACGTATCATTGGTAAAATCCCTTGCTGATAAATTAGGTTTTGATGAAATTAGAGAAGTAAAAAATGAAATAATAATATCTTATGACGATAGAAATAAATTTACTTTTGAGCAATTATCTCAAATTAATGAAAATTATCACGGAGAACTTTCATTTGACTTTTCACAAAATCCAGCTTTTAAATTACCAAATAAAAATACAAAACTGTTAGACTGTTACGAATTATTAAAAGTTATTAAAAATGTTAAGGAGAAAAAATGAACAAAAGACTTATAGCCTTAGTTTTAGCAACAAGTTTTGCATTAAGTGCTTGTGCTAATGATGGAGCAAAAGACAAAAAAGACAACGGATCAAATGAAACTCAAACTTCAGAAAGTGCAAAAGGAGAAAAATTACCAGATGATGCAGTAGCATTAGTTGGTGGCGAAAAAATCACAAAAGATTCTTATAAAGATGAAATGAGTTTTTATTCTGCAATGCTTGCAAGCAGACAACAATTAAAACCTTCAATTGTTCAAATGCTAGTTCAAGATAAACTTATAGCAGATGATATGAAAAAAAATAATGTAAAAGTTGATGATAAAGCTCTTGATGACAAATTTTTACAATATGTTCAACAATTTGGTGGACAAGAAAAATTTGATAAAATGCTTGAAGATTATAATATGAGCAGTGATAAATTTAAAGAAACAATTAAAAAAGATGAAATTTATCAAAAACACAGAGCTTGGTTTGAAGAAAAAAATCCAGTAGATGAAAAACAAATTAAAAAATATTACGAAGAAAATAAAGATACTCTAGCTCAAGTTAAGGCAAGCCATATTTTAGTAGCTGACGAAGCAACAGCTAAACAAGTAAAAGAAAAACTAGATAATGGAGAAGATTTTGCAAAACTTGCAAAAGAATATTCAAAAGATACTGCTAATGCAGAAAAAGGTGGAGATTTAGGATACTTTACTAAAGATAAAATGGTTAAAGAATTTGCAGATAAAGCTTTTTCTATGAAAAAAGATGAAGTTTCTGATCCTGTTAAAACTTCTTATGGATACCATATAATAAAAGTTACAGATAAAAAAGATTCTCCAGAAGCATTAAAAGATGAAATTTCTAAAACTTTAAATGATAAAAAATATTCTGATTACCTAACTGATCTATTTAACAAAGCAAAAGTAGTAACAGAAGATGGTCCTCAAAAGAAGGAAACAAAAAAAGAATCAAAAACATCTGATAATAAAAAAGATGAAAATAATAAAGAAAATTCCAATAGCAATAATTAGTATTTCTTTAATTTTACTAAGTTCTTGTTCAAAAAAATTTGATAAGTACAAGTATGTAGCTGTTGTTAACGATGAAGGAATAAGCAAAGAATTATTTGAAAAAGAATTAAGTTATTACCAAAAATTTTATTTAAAAAAATATGGAGATAAATTCTTAGATTCTAAATCTAAAAAGGGAGATTCTAATTACAAAAAATTAGAATCTGAACTTTTAGATTCTTTAATTATGGATCAAGCTATGCTTGATGATTTGAAAAAAAATGGAATCAAAGTAACAAAAAATGATTCTCAAGAAATAATCGATAAAATAAGCCAAGAAATTTCATCAAAGGATTCACTAATTGAAAATGTAAAGTCATTTGGTGTTACAGAAGATGAATTTGAAGAAATTTCATATCAAGATTCAATTAGAAAAAAACACTATGATTATTTTTTAAACAATAATAAGGTTAAAGATTCTAAAATTTTAAAATATTATGAAGAGAATAAAAATCTCCATAAAAAATATAAGTATGATTGCTTGATTTTTGATGATAAAAAAGAAGCTATAAAAATAAGGTCTAATATTAAAAATTCTGATGATTTTAAAAATAATCTTAAAAATAAAGTTAGAAATTATGATATTTATAGGTCTGAGTTCGTTTATAACGATGATAATTTGCTTAAAGAATCATCACTAACCAAGGCAAACGAAATAAGTAATGTATTCAAATACAAAGATTCATACATAATTTTAATGGTTAATTCAATAAATAATAACAAAAAAAGTCTTTTGCTTGATGCAAAAGAATTATATTTAAGAAACGAATATAATAATTATTTGAAAAATCTTATAAAAAATTCAAATATCAAGCTTTTTATTTGAAAAACGCTTGAAATAAATAAAATATATATGTATAATCTTACTTAGAGTTAAGCAGAATAGATTAAGATTGATTTATAAGGAGGATATATGAATAAATCAGAATTATTAGTTAATATCTCAGAAAAAAGTGGACTTAAAAAAGTAGAAGCTGAAAGAGCATTAAATGCTTTCATCGAAACTGTAACAGAATCTCTTAAAAAAGAAGAAAAAGTTCAACTTGTAGGATTTGGTACTTTTGAAACTAGAGACAGAAAAGCTAGAGAAGGAAGAAATCCTAGAAAACCTGATGAAGTTATCAAAATTCCAGCTTCAAAAGCTCCAGTATTTAAAGCTGGTAAAACTCTTAAAGAAGCAGTTAACAATAAATAATAATTCAATTTTATATGTTAAAAGCCCAGATTTTTTTCTGGGCTTTTTAATTTATTTTATTTTCTCATATAAACTTTTTGGATTCTCATCCATATTTACAGTTACCGTTTTGAAATTTTCATAATAAACCATACCAAGTTTAGCTCCCTTTGCCTTGTTCACATTCTTTTTTTCCGTGTAGTCAACATCAACTTTATTTGATTTAGCTTGTGATGAGTTTGTTGCAGCAAGGTAGGAGGCTATTTTTATATCATTTTCATTCAATAAATTAGTTTTTAAAATAACGTGACTTCCTGGGGCATTTCTTACGTGGAAAAAATAATCATTTTTATTTGCAAGTTTTAAAGTTATATAATCATTTTGTCTTGAATTTTTTCCAACATATATATTACTATTATCCACAGTTTTAAACTGCATAGGTTTTGATTTGGATTTAGTTTTTTTCTTATTCCTCCTTGTATTTTTAATGATTTTATTTTCAATTAGTTCTTCTTTTATCTCATCTAAATCACTTATGCTTTCACTTCTTTCTACAAAATCAGATACTTGATTTAAATACTCTAATAAGTCTTTTTGCTTTGGAAGATCATCTTTTGCAAAATCTATGGAATTTTTAATTTTTTTGTATCTTTTATAGTAACTATCAACATTCTCCCATGGATTTTTTCTAGAATCTAGGCTTATTTTTATATCTTTATTGTTATTATAAAAATCTTTTAAAATTATTTCTTTATAGCCTTTGTTTAATTTATTTACATTTGCTGCTAGTAAATCGCCTTTCATTCTTATAGAATCCATATTTTTTTCTTTGCTTAGATTTTTATTTAAAATATCTATTTTTTTATTAACTAATTTAATTTGGCTATTTATTTTTCTTAATAAATTATTTTTAATTTGTCTAAGTCTATCATTGGATTTGTTTGATTCATAAAAATTTTCGATAGCATTGCTCATAGATTTGCATAATATTTTTTCAAATCCAAGACTAGATAAATCAAAGGAATAAAATTCCTTATAATTTCTACTATTCTTATATAAAACTGGACTGTAGGTATTATTAATTAATGAATTTCTAAGTTCATATAGATTATCATTAAGCAATTGTTTTTCATCTTCACTTACAAGTCCCCAATTTATTCTAGGATCAATATTTGATTTGTATATTAGCTCTTTGGCAATTGTAGGGGAGAATCCTAAATAATTTTCATATAAAAGTTTTTCTGGATTTTGATTATCTGCTATGTTTTTATCTAATTTTAAAATATCAAGTGAAAAATCTGATTCTAAAATGTTAATTTTATTGCTTTCTATAAATTTATATTCTAGACCTGGCAAGATTTCTCTAACTGATGACATTTTAAAATTTACTCTTTTAATCGAATCTATTATTTTATAATTTTCATCTGTTAATATTATATTGGAATATTTTCCCATTATTTCTACTATTAATTTATTTGAAATATCAAAACCCATTTCATCTACTGAAGATATATGAAAAATAATAACCCTATCCATTTTATATTGTTCAATATCAACAATTTTACTTTGATTTAAATATTTTCTTAAAACCATACAAAAATTAGGAGGGCTAATAGGATTTTCATATTTTCTTTCTGTAATATGAACTCTTGCCTCATTATTATTTGCACTCAATAATAATTTGTAGCTTTTTCCAACAGAATATATATTTAAAACAATATCATTTTTGGAAGGTTGGCTAATTTTTTGGATTTTTCCTCCAAGCAATAAATTTTTTATCTCAAAAGTTATGGCTTTTGTTACTAAACCATCGTAACTCATTAAATCACCTCTTTAATTTTTATATTTATATTATATCAGAATAATATACTTGAACTAAATTTTTGCATAATGTAAAATAGTAGTAATAAGGAGGCACGATGAAAAAAGGATTTTTATTAGTAATATCTGGACCTTCAGGTGTAGGTAAAGGAACGGTATTGCATGACCTTATGAATACGCAAAAAAACTTAGTTTATTCAGTTTCTGTGACTACTAGGAAACAAAGACCTGGGGAAATAGAAGGAGTAAGCTATTTTTTTAAGAGTCATGAAGAATTTGAAAAAATGATTGAAGAAGATAAATTTTTGGAATATGCTAAAGTTCACGATAATTATTACGGTACACCTAAAGACTTTGTCGAAGAAAAAATCAATGAAGGTAAGATAGTAATTTTAGAAATAGATGTTCAAGGAGCATTAAATGTTAAGAAAAATATTGATAATGGAGTTTATATTTTTCTGGCGCCTCCTAGCCTTAGCGAACTAAAAAATAGAATTGTTAATAGGGGAACTGAAACAGAAAGTGACATCAATCTAAGAATGCATAATGCAAGAAAAGAATTATCTTATATAAAAGATTATGATTACTTGGTTGTAAATGATCATTTGAATTCTGCTATAAATTTAGTAAATGAAATTATTAATGCAGAAAAACATAAAGTTTTTAGAGAAGAAATAGATTTTGAAAAGGAGTAAATATGAATAATCCATCTTTTAAAGAATTATCAGAAATAAGTTCAAGTAGGTACGAAATTTGCATGATGGCTGCAAAAAGAGCAAGAAGAATTGTAAATGGTTCAGATTTATTGACTAAAGAAGTAGAAGATAAACCTGTAACTCAAGCTTTACATGAAATAATGGAAGGAAAAGTAGAAAAAAATGATTAAGGGTAAAAATATTCTCCTAGGTGTTAGTGGGGGAATAGCCGCTTATAAAGTTTTAGATCTTTGCTCAAGATTAAAAAAAGAAGGAGCTAACTTAAAAATTATTATGACAAAGGCTGCTTGTGAATTTGTTAGTCCTTTGTCTTTTGAAACTATGGGAAAATGTCTTGTCTATTCTGATATGTTTGAAGGAAGTCATGAGAAGGTTCATCACATTGAGCTTCCAAAATGGGCAGATGTTTTTTTGGTTGCACCATTAAGTGCAAATACGCTTGCTAAAATGACTTATGGCATTGCAGATAATATGCTTACAGCCTCACTTTTAGCTTGTGATAAAGACATAATTGTAGCTCCTACTATGAATACAAATATGTTAAATAATAAGGCAACTCAAAATAATCTTAAAACAATTAAAGAAAGAGGAGTACATATAATTAATCCAAATTCAGGACTTCTTGCTTGCGATACAAGAGGAGATGGAAGAATGGAAGAACCTGAAAATATTGTAAGATACCTTGATTATTATTTTACAAAAAAAGATTTAAAGGGGAAAAAAATTATTGTTTCTGCTGGACCAACTGTAGAGCCAATTGATTATGTAAGATTTATAACAAATAAATCCAGTGGCAAAATGGGATATAATATAGCCATAGAAGCTTTCAAAAGAGGTGCTGATGTTAAATTAGTATCTGGTCCTGTAAATCCTATTAAGACAAATGGAATTGATAAAATAAATATTAGAACTAATTTAGAATTAAAAGAAGCAATTGATAAAGAATTTGATGATTGCGATGCCTTAATTATGTCAGCTGCTCCTACAGATTATAAAGTTAGAGAAGTAAGCGATAAAAAAATCAAAAAAAATGGCGACAATTTAAATCTAGAATTGATTGAAAATGTTGATATTTTAAAATATTTTGGAAATAAAAAAGATAAACAAGTTTTGATTGGTTTTGCTGCAGAAACAGATGACCTTATAAAAAATGCAAAAATAAAATTAGAATCAAAAAAGGCAGATTATATTATAGCCAATGATTTGAAAAAGAAGGGTGCTGGTTTTGATGTAGATACAAACATTGCATCAATTCTTTCAAAGGATAAGGTTGAAAAACTTGATATAATGACAAAAAAAGAATTAGCTAATAAAATTTTGGATCTTTTGGTTTAGGTGATAATTTGTATTGTTATGTAATACTTGATAGTAAAAGTAGATTTTTGGATAAATCTTTTACTTATCACATACCTGATAAATTTAAAAATAAAATAAAAAAAGGGATGAGAGTTATTGTCCCATTTGGCAAAGGCAATAAGAATACTATTGCCTTTGTTTACGATATAGTGAAAAATTTGAATGAAAACTTTGAAATAAAAGATATTGTAGATATTATTGATTCAAAAAATCTCGTAGATGATGAATTAATTAATTTAGCTTTTTTTATGAATAAAAGGTATCTTTCTCCTTTAAGAGCTTGTATAAAACAAGTCTTACCACCTGGAAATATTAAAGAAATCAAAGAATATTTTTATAAAACAAAAAATTTGGATAAAAAAGATAAGCTATATAAAATTTTAGAAGATAAAAAGTCTTTGGAAGATTTAATTAATAATTATGGGTTAGATATAGATACTTTAAGAAAATATAAAAAAGATAAACTAATAGATTCTTATTTTGACATTAATTCAAATCAAAATATTAATTATAAATACTTACTTAGTTTATCTGAAAATTATAGGGAAATTAAAATTCCCAAAAATGCCAAAAAACAAATAGAAATTATTAATTATATCAAGAATAATAAAAATTCAGATTATAAAGATGTATTAAGTAAGACAAACTCAAGTAAAAGTTCTTTAGATTCTCTTGTTAAGAAAAATATTGTAAAAATTAAAAAAATAGAAGTAAATGAATCTTTGGTTAAAGAAATAAAAAATTATGGCAAATTCTCATTAAATTGCGAGCAAGGTCAAGCCTTTAATAAAATTATAAAAAATCCTAATGAATCTTATTTATTAAAGGGAGTTACTGGAAGCGGAAAAACTGAAGTTTTTTTACAAATTGTAGAAGAAAATCTAAAAAAAGGAAAAGATTCAATAATTCTTGTTCCGGAAATATCATTAACTCCCCAAACTATAGAGAGATTTCAAGGAAGATTTAAGCAAAAAATTGCTATAATGCACTCAAGGCTAAGTCAAAAAGAAAGATTTCAACAGTGGAGAATGATTAAAAATGGAGAAGTTAAAATCGTTGTAGGTGCAAGAAGTGCAATTTTTGCTCCATTTAAAAATCTTGGTCTAATTATAATTGATGAAGAACACGACAAAAGTTATATATCTTCCCAAGATCCAAAATTTCATACTGATGAATTGGCCTTATTTAGAAAAAAATACAACAAGGCAACTTTAATATTTGCATCAGCCACTCCATCTATTAAAACTATGACTAAAGCTCTAGATGGAGACTATAAATTACTTGAACTAAAAAATAGAGTAAATGGAAAACTTCCAAAAGTAAACATTGTTGATATGAGAGAAGAATTGAAAAGTTCAAATTATTCAATGATAAGCTCTTTACTATATGAAAAAATTAAAGAAAAACTAAAAAATAAAGAGCAAACAATTTTATTTTTGAATAAAATAGGACATAATTCTTTTACTTTTTGTAGGCAATGTGGATACGTGATAAAGTGTGAAGCATGTGATGTTTCTATGACCTACCACAAAAATGTATCCAAATTAGTATGTCATTATTGTGGAAGAACAAAAAACCAACCTCATATTTGTCCTTCTTGTGGCTCAAATAAAATTAAAGAATTTGGTGCTGGGACTGAAAAATTGGAAGAAGAAATTAAAGCATTATTTCCAAAAGCAAATATCATAAGAATGGATTCAATGACAGCAAAAAATAAAAAAACTTATGAAAAAATGTATAAGAATATGAAAGAAAATAAAGTTGATATTCTTATTGGGACACAAATGATAGCAAAAGGTCTTGATTTTGAAAATGTAACCTTAGTTGGAATTATTAGTGCTGATTTATCTTTAAATATTAATGATTACACAGCTTACGAAACAAGTTTTGAACTATTAACCCAAGTTTCAGGAAGAGCAGGAAGGGCAGATAAAAAAGGCGAAGTGATAATACAAACCTATAGGCCAGATAATTTTGTTATAAATGCAGCAAGTAAAAATGATTACGAAAGATTTTATAAATATGAGATAGAAGCAAGAAAAGCTTTCGATTATCCACCATTTGTAAATTTGATAACTATTAAAGTATTAAACAAGTCGAGAATAAAATGCATAGACATATCGAAAAAAATAAAATATTATCTTGATTTAGAATATGAAAAAGATTTGGATGTTAAAATAATAGGTCCAAATCCATGCAAAATTTCTCGTATAAATAATAAATATAGATATAATATAATTATTAAAACGAATGAGGAAAAATTAGAAAAAATATCTGATTTTCTTATAAGGCTTAAAAATTACTTTATAAGTAAAAGCAAAGACATAAGCATACTGATTGCACTAAATCCAAGTGATATAAATTAAGGAGAAAAAATGTTTGATTTTTTTAAGAAAAAAAAGACTGATGAAAAAGAAAATAACAATAAAAATCTATCAGATGAAAATAATTTAGAAAAAAACGAAGAAAATGAAAAAATACAAGAAAGCGGATTTGAAGAAACTGAAACTATAGAAAAAAATTTAGAAAATGAAAATTTTAAACAATTACAAGATGACGATACCGAAGAAGAATTAGGATTTTTTACTAAATTATCAAAAGGTTTATCAAAAACAAGAGAGCAATTTTCCTCAAAACTTAAAAACTTATTTACTGCAAATGTAAAAATTGATGATGACTTATATGATGAATTAGAAGAAATTTTAATATCAGCAGATATTGGTATGAAATCAACTATTGAAATAGTGGACCAATTAAAAGATGAAATTAAAGAAAAATCAGTTAAAAATGCTGATGAAATTTTTCCTTTGCTAAAAGAAATTATGGAAAAAAAATTAGATGAAAAAAATCTTGAAAATAATTTAAATATTTCAAAAGATAAGCTAACAGTAATTTTAGTTATAGGGGTTAATGGAGTCGGTAAAACAACTACTATAGGAAAACTTGCCAATAACTTGAAAAAAGATGGATACAAAGTAACTTTAGCAGCTGCCGATACATTTAGGGCGGCAGCAATTGAGCAACTTGATTCATGGGCAAAACAATCAAACACACAAATGATTGCTCACAAAGAAGGCTCAGATCCATCAGCAGTAATTTTTGATGCAATCCAAGCAGCAAAAGCAAATAAGTCTGATGTATTGATTTGTGATACAGCAGGAAGACTTCACAACAAAAAAAATCTAATGAATGAATTAGAAAAAATAAATAGAACAATTTCAACTCATGCTAATAATGCAAATAGAGAAAATTTATTAGTATTAGATGCAACTACAGGACAAAATGCAATAAGTCAACTTAGAGAATTTAAAAATGTTTGCGATATTACAGGATTGATTTTAACAAAACTAGATGGAACTGCAAAAGGCGGTGTGATTTTCCCATTACAAGTTGAACTTGAAGTTCCTGTTAAGTATATTGGTGTAGGAGAAGGAATAAATAATTTAGAAAAATTTGATTCTAAATCATTTGTTGAAGCAATGTTCGAATAAACTTGTAATATATTATAATTTATGGTATATTACATAAGTACTATGCACATCTTTGGATAGGTTTGCGTTGCTAATTTAATTAGTTTAAAATCTAGTAGAAAAAGATGGAAGAAAATAAACGGAGGTAAGATATATGTCAATAGTATCAATGAAAAAATTATTAGAAGCTGGTGTACATTTTGGTCACCAAACAAGAAGATGGAACCCAAAAATGAAAAAATTCATCTTCACAGAAAGAAATGGAATCTATATTATAGATTTAGCAAAAACTGCAAATCAAATTGAAAAAGCTTACGAAACAATTAGAGATATTGCTAGTGAAGGTGGAACAGTTTTATTTGTAGGAACAAAAAAACAAGCTCAAGATTCAATTGAACAAGAAGCTAAAAGATGTGGTCAATACTATGTATCTAACAGATGGTTAGGTGGTATGTTGACAAACTTTAACACAATTAGAAATAGTGTAAACAAACTTAAAAAATATGAAACAATGGAAGAAGATGGAACATTTGATCTTTTACCAAAAAAAGAAGTTCTACAATACAACAAAGAAATGGATAAATTAGAAAAAAATCTTGGTGGAATCAAAGATATGGAAGATTTACCAGATGTATTATTTGTTGTAGATCCATCAAATGAACAAATAGCAGTTCACGAAGCTAGAATTTTAGGTATTCCAGTTATTTCAATTGTAGATACAAACTGTGATCCAGATGTAGTAGATATTGCTATTCCTGGAAATGACGATGCTATAAGAGCTGTAAAACTTATTACTTCTTTAATGGCTGATGCTGTAATAGAAGGAAATCAAGGTAGTGAATTCGCAGTAAGTGAAGAAGACTTTGAAGAAAGTGATGAAGAAGAAACAGAATCAGAAGATTTAGAAGAAAACGATCAAGAAGAATCTATTGAGGAATAATTAGGAGGATATCATGGCAGTAAGTGCAAAATTAGTAAAAGAATTAAGAGAAAAAACTGGCGCAGGAATGATGGATTGTAAAAAAGCTTTAACTGAAACTGATGGTAATATAGATGATGCTATAAAACTATTAAAAGAAAAAGGACAAGCTACTTTAGATAAAAAAGCTGATAGAATTGCTGCTGAAGGAATTATTGGTTCATACATTCACAACGATAAAATTGGTGTAATCGTTGAAATCAATACTGAAACAGATTTTTCAGCAAATACAGATACAGTTAAAGAATTTGCAAAAAATATAGCTATGCATATAGCTGCTTTAAATCCACTATACATTTCGGAAGAAGACGCTGATGAAAAAGATGTAGCAGAACAAAAAGAAATATTAATTAAACAAGCTATGAATGAAGCTAATCCAAATATGCCTGAAGACAAAAAAGAAATGATAGCTCACAAAAAAGTTGAAGGTAGACTTAAAAAATATTTCAAAGATGTATGCTTAATGGATCAACAATATATCAAAAATCCAGATCTTACAATTGAACAATATCTAAGAGAAACTGCAAATAATGTAGGAGAAAACATCAAAATCAGAAGATTTGCTAGATTTGAAGTTGGCGAAGGTTTAGAGAAAAAAGAAGAAGATTTCGCTAAAGAAGTTCAAAGCCAAATGAATGCTTAATAATTAAATTATAAAGAAAGCCGTTTGGCTTTCTTTTTTTACAAAGAATTCATAGTAATTTACTATGATTTTTTTCTTAATTGATTGAAACATTATTTTTTTACTATATAATATTAACAATTGAAAAAATTAAATGATTTTTTAATTTTAAATTATAAAAAATTTGAAAGGAGAATTAATGAAAATTTATAATAACGCAAAAGAAATAATTGGGAACACTCCATTATTAAAATTAAATTCCTTAAAAAAAGAAGGAAGAGCAGATATTTATGTAAAAGTTGAAAAAAATAATATAGCAGGCTCTATTAAAGATAGAATAGCTTTGTATATGATAGAAGAAGCAGAAAAAAATGGAAAACTAAAAAAAGGCGATACAATTGTAGAGCCAACAAGTGGAAATACTGGCCTAGCTCTTGCTGCCCTTGCTGCTGCAAAAGGATATAAATGTATATTAACTATGCCAAGCTCAATGAGTATAGAAAGATCGAAACTTGCTCAAGCCTATGGAGCTGAAGTAATAAGGACAACAGAAAATGGTCTTCAAGGATCAGTTGATAAGGCTATAGAATTATCAAAAAAAGACGGATATTTTATGCCAGACCAATTCTCAAACCCCGCTAATATAAAAGCTCATTACGAAACAACTGGTGTTGAAATTTTAAATGAAATATCTCCAGATGCTTTTATTGCAGGAGTTGGAACTGGTGGAACTGTAACAGGAGTTGGCAAAAGACTAAAAGAAAATAATGAAAATGTAAAGATTTTTGCAATTGAGCCAGCAGAAAGTCCTTTATTATCAGGTGGTAAGGCATCAGGTCACAAAATCCAAGGAATAGGTGGAAACTTTATTCCTAAAAATTTAGATTTTGATTTAATAGATGGAATTGTTGATGTTAAAGGCGATGATGCTATAAAAATATCTAGATACTTAGCTAAAAACGAAGCATTAGCTGTTGGAATTTCTTCAGGAGCTAATGTATGTGGTGCAATAGAAATTGCTGATAAGCTAGGTGAGGGTAAAAAGGTTGTTACTGTTTTGCCAGATACAGGCGAAAGATATTTGTCAACAGAATTATATAATATAGAATAATATGACTTTTGAAGAATATAAAGATGAATTAGTTAGGGCGGCTTTAGAAAAAGATCCTGCCTTAACTAAGGAAGAAGATGCTTTGAGATTTTCTCCAGGAATTAAGGCTTTATTAGCTCATTTTGAGGCACACAAATTATATTTACAAGGAGAATTTTCTAAGGCAAATGAGATTAGTCAAAAAGCTAGAAGAGAAACTGGCATTGAAATCCATCCTGGTGCTAAGATTGGAAGAAGATGTTATATAGATCATGGAATGGGTGTTGTGATTGGAGAAACTGCTGAAGTTGGCGATGATGTGTTAATGTATCATGGTGTTACCCTAGGTGGTTTAAAAAATGCAAGAGTAAAAAGACATCCAACTGTTGGTAATAATGTTTTAATTGGAGCAGGTGCAATTTTATTGGGAAATATTACCATAGGTAATTTTTGTAAAATTGGTGCAAATTCTGTAGTTTTAGATGATGTGCCAGATGATTGTACCGCAGTAGGAGCTCCAGCTAAGATTATAAAACATAAACATAATAAATAATAAAAGGGCTGTTATTTAATTTTAAATTATTAACAAATATTTTAAAATTAGCAGCTCTTTAATTTTAAGAGGTAGTATGTACAAAAAATTTAAATGGTTTATCAAGTATTATAAGAAATATTATATCATTGGAGTTATATTTTTATTATTAAGTGATATTGTTTCACTATTTTTGCCATATATTATTGGAAAATTAATTGATTTAATATACAACAATTCAATTGATTTAAATAATTTTATTAAAATTATATCCTTTACTATATTTGTGGTTATTTTAAAATATTTTTTGGCTATGGGTTGGTCTTATAATGTTTTTAAGGCTAGTGGAAGCATAGAATATTTAGCAAGAAATAAGTTAATGAGAAAATTTTTAAACCAATCCCAAGAATTTTTCGAAAAAAATTCTACAGGATCTCTTATGGGAAAATCTACCAATGATATTTCTCAAATATCAATAATGGCAGGTTATGGAACTCTAGCATTAATAGATTCTACAATTCTTCCTTTTAGTATAATTTTGGTTATGATTTTTACTATCGATTTAAGGCTTACTTTGCTTTCTATTTTACCATTACCCTTTATTGCTATTATCTATTTTAAAATAGGGGATAAGATTTACGATAAGTCAAAAAAAGTAAATCAATCCTTCGATAGGTTAAATGATAGTGTTTTGGAAGATGCAGAAGGTATAAGGCTTATTAGGGTTTTCAACATAGTTGAAAATAGGAGAAAAATATTTTATAAAAATGCTGATGAATTAGCTACAAACAATATAATTCTTGCAAAATATCAAGCACTTTTAGCTCCTGTAGAAAGAATTATAACTTCACTTACTTTTATTATAGCAATAGGATTTGGCTCATATTTAATGAGATTAGGAAAAATTTCTATAGGTCAAATTGTTTCTTTTACCTATTATTTAAATATGCTAGTCTGGCCAATGTATGCTCTAGGAGATTTTATAAATTTAAAAGAGCAAGCTAGCGCTGCTATGGATAGGATAGATGAAACTTTAAATTATAAAGAAGAAATAAAAAATACAGATAATAAAAAAAGCGTCAATTTACCATTGAATATAGAATTTGATAATCATAATTTTAAATATCCAAGTTCAAAAGAAAATATATTAAACGAAATAAACTTATCTATAAAAAATTCTAAGTCTTTGGGGATTTTAGGAAAAACTTCATC
The DNA here is from genome assembly GCF_001812365.1 of Anaerococcus sp. HMSC065G05. Lineage (NCBI taxonomy): Bacteria > Bacillati > Bacillota > Tissierellia > Tissierellales > Peptoniphilaceae > Anaerococcus > Anaerococcus sp. HMSC065G05. Next base: position 4,026 of record NZ_KV808719.1, on the reverse strand, counting down.
AGGCAAAACTACTCTGATTAAACAAATTTTAGACTTATATAAGGTTGATAAATCTGATATATATTTTAATGATGATATTTCATCAGATATTTCTTTTAAAAGTTTTAAGGAAAATCTTGGGTATGTTCCACAAGAAAATATGATTTTTTCAGATACTTTAAGAAATAATATCTTATTTGCAAAAGAAGATGCCAGTGATGAAGAGTTGAATTTTGCAATAGAAATAGCAGATTTTAATAAAGATATAGCTGATTTTCCTGAAGGTCTTGAGACTATTACTGGAGAAAAAGGAGTTTCATTATCAGGTGGACAAAAACAAAGATTGTCTATTGCTAGAGCTGTATTAAAAAATCCAGAAATTTTAATCCTAGATGATGCTATGAGTGCTGTTGATGCCAATACTGAAAAAAATATAATTACAAATTTAAATAAATATAGGAGTAATAAAACAACAATTATAGTAGCTCATAGGATAAGCCAAGTGCAAAATTGTGATGAAATTATTGTTTTAGAAGATGGAAAAATTGTTGAAAAAGGAAACCATTATGAGCTAATGAAAAATGATAAATGGTACAAAAAACAATATGAAAATCAAATTTTAGGTGATATGTATGATTAAGGCAAATGAAAAGAAAAATTATAATAAATTAAAAACTTACGCATTAGATGAAAAAAAGTCTTTACTTATTGGATTTATTTTTTCTTTTTGCGAACTATATTTGAAATAATAGGACCTATGATTATTGCTTTTATAATAAATGATGTATTAAAATCTAAGCTTACACCACAAAGCTACAAAAAAATTGCTATACTATTATTTATATATTTTATCGTTTTTGTATTGTCAGGAATATTATTAAATAGATCTAGAGTTAATTTTCAAATTGCAGCTAATAAAATTGCATCAAAAGTACAAAAAGATGTCTATGATAAAGTATCAACTTTTCCAATTTCCTATTTTGATAATCTTCCTTCAGGAAAAATCGCATCAAGAATAACCAATGACACAAATAAATTAAAAACAATGTTTCAACTATTGTTTTCTGATATTATAAATTCCTTAATATTAATCATTGGTCTATATATAACACTTTTATTTACTGATACAATAGCAGCTTTAATGCTTTTGATACTCATGCCTATTGTGTATTTGATATTTAAAACTTATTTAAATAAAACTTATGCATATACAAAAGATATAAAAATCTATACAGCAGATGTTAATGCAAAAATTAATGAATATATTCAAAATATGGAAATTATTCAAGTTTTTAATAGAGAAAATTATATTTTCAAAAAATTTGATGAGATAAATAGAAAAATATACGATTTGAATATTAAATTATCCAAATTAAGATCTTATTCAGGTTATAGAGCTATGGATATTATTCAATTTTTAGCTATAATAATCGTGCTTATTTATTTTGGTCTTGGCTCAATTACAAATATATATTTTGTAACAATAGGCTCTTTATATATGGCAATAGACTATACAACCAAAATTTTCAATAATATCAATACAATAATTATGAGATTTGGAGATGTCGAAGATGCTCTAAGCTCAGCAAATCACATATTTGAACTTTTAGAAATGAAATCTATGGAAAAATTAGAAAATAAAAAAATAAATTTAGAAAATGACATTTATTTTGATGATATTTATTTTTCTTATGATAATGAAGATGTAATAAAAGGAATTTCATTTGAAGTTAAAAATGGAACATCCCTTGCTTTTGTTGGGCAAACAGGTTCTGGCAAATCAACTTTGATAAATCTGCTTTTAAATTTTTATTCCCCAAGAAAGGGAAAAATATATATAGGAAATACCAACATTAATAAAATAAATAGAGATTTATTGAGAAAAGATATGGCAGTTGTTTTGCAAGATGCTTTTTTATTTAAAGCTAGCATAAAAGAAAATATTAGCTTGGGAGAAAATTTTACAGACAAAGAAGTTATAGAATCACTAAAAAAGGTTGGTGGACAAAAATTATTAAAACGAGGTATTGGCAGCAAAGTTTTAGAAAATGGATCTAATTTGAGCCAAGGAGAAAAACAACTCATATCTTTTGCAAGAGCTTATATAAGAGATCCAAAAATTCTGATTTTAGATGAAGCGACATCAAATATAGATACGGAAACCGAAAAAGTAATTCAAGAAGGTATAAATGAATTAAAAAAAGACAGAACAACTTTTATAGTTGCTCATAGATTATCAACAATAAAAAATGTAGACAAAATTATTGTCTTATCACACGGCAAAATTTTAGAAAGTGGCAATCACGAACAATTAATCCAAAATAATGGAGAATACAAAAAAATGTATCTAAAGCAAATGAAAGAAAAATAAATTTAGAAAAACTTTTTCGTATAAATATAGATTTATGATATAATTATTTATAGGATGAAAATCCTAATTACAGGAGGTGATAAAATGAATTTTAATCAAATTATTCTATCTGTCGCCTTCATAATATTAGCTTTTTTTATAGGCTATCTTTGTAGAAAAAAAATAGGTGAATCAAAAATTTCTTCTGCAGAAGAATTATCTGCAAGAATTATTGATGAAGCAAATAGAGATGCCGAATCTCTAAAAAAAGATGCGCTAATAAGTGCTAAAGATGAGATTTCTAAACGCAAAAAAGAAAGCGAGCAAGAAATTAACAAAAAAAATAATGAACTTGCTACAAAAGAAGGTCATCTTTTAAAAAAGGAAGAGAGTCTAGACAAAAGATCCTTATTATTAGATAAGAAATCTGATGAAATCTCTAGTGACCAAAAAAAGTTAAAACAAAAAGAAGACAGAATTGAGAAACTTATCGAAGAACAAGAGTTGAAGTTACAAGATATTGCTGGACTTACAACAAATGAGGCCAAAGATATTTTACTTCAAAGCTTAAAGAATGATGTTGTTCATGAACAAGCTAAAATCATTAAAGAGTTTGAAGAAAAAACAAAAAATGAAAGTAAAAAATTAGCTTCAGAAATTCTAGCAACAACAATTCAAAGATATGCGGCTGATGAAGTAGCAGAAAGTACAGTTACAGTAGTATCATTGCCAAACGATGAAATGAAAGGTCGCATAATTGGAAGAGAAGGTAGAAATATCAGAGCTTTTGAACAATTATCAGGAACAGATATGATAATTGATGACACACCAGAAGCTGTAGTAATATCTGCATTCGAACCAATCAGAAGAGAAATAGCTAAAGTAGCATTGGAAAGATTAATACTTGATGGAAGAATAAATCCATCAAGAATCGAAGAAATGCTAATGAAAGCAGAAGATGAAGTTGAACAAAGAATAATTGAAGACGGACAAAGAGCAATTGAAGAAGTGGGAATACACAATCTTCATCCTCAACTTGTAAGACTTGTAGGAAAACTTAAATTTAGAACTTCTTATGGACAAAATGTTTTAAAGCATTCCATAGAAGTTGCAAAAATCGCTGGAATGTTAGCTCAAGAATTAGGACTTGACGACAAAGATGCTAAAAGAGGAGGACTATTACATGATTTAGGAAAAGCCATAGATCATGAAGTAGAAGGAACTCATATATCAATAGGAGTCGAAGCTGCCAAAAAATATGGCGAAAACAAAAATGTAATTAATTGTATTGAATCCCATCACGGAGATGTAGAAGCTAATTGTATAGCCGCAATCCTAGTACAAGCATCAGATACAATTTCAGCAGCAAGACCTGGAGCAAGGAGAGAAAGCTTAGAAAATTATATTAAAAGACTAGAAAACTTAGAAGAAATTGCTAATTCATTTGATGGTATAGAAAAAACTTTCGCTGTTCAAGCTGGAAGAGAACTTAGGGTAATGATAAAACCTGAAAAAATATCAGACGATCAAATGGTTGTAATTGCTAGAGAGATTGCACAAAAAATCGAAAATGAATTAGAATATCCTGGTCAAATAAAAGTTAATGTAATTAGAGAATCAAAAGCAATAGAATATGCTAAATAAAATTTAAGGAGAGGAGAAATCCTCTCTCAGACTGTAGACAAAGTAGATGAAAA
>NZ_KV808718.1:0-263 GCF_001812365.1 Anaerococcus sp. HMSC065G05 | reverse complement strand
GCTGATAAAGCAGGAACACATGATCCATCAAATATAGAAGGTTATCAATTTGTAAGAACAGAAAAAGATGAAAAAGGTAATACAAGACATATTTATCAAAAACTTGCACCTGTTCCAAAAGTTGAGACAAGATATGTTGATGAAAATGGCAACCAACTACTTCCACCAAAAGAAGGAACACAAAATCAAGTAAATATTGATGGCTACGATTATGTAAGTACAAATAAAGATAATAATGGTAATACAATTCATGTTTACAAGAA
>NZ_KV808717.1:7506-16157 GCF_001812365.1 Anaerococcus sp. HMSC065G05 | reverse complement strand
TTTTCATCTACTTTGTCTACAGTCTGAGACCATCGGAAGATGGTCTTTTTGAATTATTATTTTTAATTTTGTTTATCTAGAAATTTTTTTACCCTATCAAAAATAAGCAAAAATACAATTATTAAAATTAAAGCATCAGCGGCTAAGAAAGAATAATTATATGCAAAAGCATAGAGGGTAAAGTTATTAAAGCCGGCTGCTTTTGCTGTTGCCATATCGTTAAAGAATATAAAAGCACTAATCACATTAAAAGCTCCACTTACTAAATATGAAATTATTATTGATGGAATGTATGAATATTTGCTTTTATTTTTGCTAAATGATAAACCTGCAAGGGCGATTGCTGAAAATGAAAGAATATAATCAAGAATTGCTTGGGCAGGATGAATTACATATCCTCCAAAAACCATATTCAACAATCCCAAAACTGCTGCAGCCAAAAGTCCTTTTTTAGCTCCCCATCTTATTGCAAAAATTATAATTGGAAGTCTAGATGCAAGAGTTACTGAACCTCCTAGAGGCATTTTAAACAAAACTACAAAAGAAAGTACAAAAGAAAGGGCGATTGACACTCCTCCTTCGACTATAAATCTTGTATTATTTTTCTCCATATTTTACTCCTTTTTTTCTGTTATATTTTATATAATAACAATTTTAAGTATATCATGTTAGTTGATAAATTGGAATTAAAATTAGCAAATACTTTAAAACTTAGCAAATGTAAGTAAAATATAAATATATTATTTACAAATTTGAGGGATAAAATGAAAAAGTTATTATATATATATAATCCGATGAGTGGACAAAGAACTATAGGAAATTATTTAAGCTCAATTGTTGAATATTTTAGCAAAAATTCTTATTTTCCGACGGTTTATGCAACGCAAAGAGCGGATGATGCGAGAGAAAAAGTAAAAGAATTTGCCAAAGAATATGATGAGATTTTAGTAAGCGGTGGCGACGGAACTTTGGATGAAGTTGTTTCTGGTGTTTTAAAAGCTGATGCAAATTCTATAATCGGATACATTCCAACAGGTTCAACAAATGATTTTTCAAGATCATTAAAAATTCCTTCCGACATAAAAAAATCTAGCAAATATGCTATAAAAGGCGAAGTTATGGATGTGGATGTTGGGAAATTTAATTCTAAATTTTTTACCTACGTTGCAGCCTTTGGTTCAATCGCCCAAGTTTCTTACGAAACTGACCAATCAATGAAAAATATTTTTGGACGATTTGCCTATATTTTGGAGGGAGTAAAAACTGTTTCAAATTTAAAATCTTATAAGGCAAAAATAAAAATTGATGAAGAAATTTTTGAAGGAGAATTTATTCATTTTATGGCAACAAATTCTGTTTCAGTTGGAGGTTTTAATAATTTTTACAATAAAAATATTGGTCTTGATGATGGGATTTTTGAAGCTGTTTTAATTAAAAAACCAAAAGGATTAATAGAGCTAAATCAAATTATCGATGGGCTTAGGAGCAAAAAGAAAATGATAATGTGATTTTTAGGTCTGGTTCTGTTTTTAAAGTTGAAAGCGAAGAAAAAATTGATTGGACTTTGGACGGCGATTTTGGAGGCTCTTATAAAAAAAGTGAAGTAAAAGTTTTAAACAGAGCTGTAAAAATGAGAACGGGCTTTTCAAAAGATAGCAAGGAGTTGATTTCGAATAGGAAAAAAAGTATTGACAAAAGAATATAGTGGTAGTATACTGTAAAATTATTTGATTTTACTATTTTGGCAAAAAAGGTTATAATAAAAGAGAGAACCTAGGAGGTCAAAATGTTTAAAATCGGTGATAAAATAGTTTATCCTATGCACGGAGCTGGGATAATTGATTCTGTAGAAACCAAAGAGTTTTTAGGCGAGGAAAAAGAATATTTTATACTCAAAATGCCTATAGGTAACATGGATATATCAATTCCAAAAGCAAATATCAACAAAATGAATATTAGGGATGTTATATCCAAAAAAGAAGGAGAAGAAATACTTGCAATTCTTGAACAGGATCCTAAAGATTTAAATTCTAATTGGAATCTAAGATATAGAGAAAATCAAGAAATTTTAAAAACTGGAGATATTTTCAAAATTGCAAATATGGTAAGAGACCTTGTTGCCTTAGACGATGATAAGGGACTTTCAACAACGGAAAAAAAGCTTTTAAATAGGGCAAGAAGAATTATGGCTAGCGAATTAGTCATGTCAGGCTCTCTCGAAAGAGATGAGGCAGAAAAAATGATTGATGAATCAATCGGATTATAAAAAATTAGGAGAGAAGATAATGTTAAATAGAATATTTCGAATTATGTTTTCTGTAATTGGAGCTATTCTAGGCATATCTGTATTAAAATTGGTACTATCTGTTGTGGATTTTACAATAGGTAGTTCTGTTTTTTTCATTGCAGTAAATGTTTTAGTGGCTTTATTATTTGCAGGCATATTTTATTTTCTATCAGGTTTTATTTACAAAATGATGGAAGATGTATTTATGAAGTTAGAAAAATACTTAGAAGATTTACCGCCACTTAGTGTGGCAGTTGGAATAAGCGGAGTAATTGTAGGTTTAATTTTAGCCTTTCTTGCGACCAAACCATTAAGCTCTTTGTCGTTACCAGTAGTTGGTAATTCAATTTTTGTGCTATTATCTATTATTATTTATTTGGGCTTTGGACTTTTGGGTTGGAGAATTGCATCAAAATATCCAGACAAATACCCTCAAACATTCCAAAAAGTAAAAAATGTAAAAATATCAAATAGAAGAGAAAATAAAAAAGAAATTTCAAAGGATACATCCTTAAAATTAATTGATACATCAGTTTTAATTGATGGAAGAATTTTGGATATTATAAAAATAAATTTCATTGAAGGAAAACTAATAATTCCAGAATTTGTCCTAGAAGAACTTCAACACATAGCCGATAGTCCCGACGATTTAAAAAGAGAAAGAGGCAGACGTGGGCTTGACGTTGTAAAAGAAATCAAAAAAAATAAGGATATAAATCTTGAAATAAGTTCAAAAGATTATCCAGAAATAAAAGAAGTAGACTCAAAACTTTTAAAATTTGCCCAAGATACAGGAGCAAAAATTTTTACCAATGACTACAATTTAAATAAGGTTGCAGATGTGCAAGGAATTACAGTTTTAAATATAAATGATTTGGCAAATGCAATGAAAACCAAGGTTTTGCCTGGAGAGATAATGGAAATTGAAGTTATCAAAGAAGGAAAATCTAGAAACCAAGGAGTAGGTTATCTTGAAGATGGAACAATGGTTGTAGTTGAAGATGGAAAAGATTTAATTGGAAAGAAAATAAATACAACAGTAACCAGTGTTTTACAAACATCGGCTGGAAAAATGATATTTGTAAGAGCAAAGGAATAATATGATAGACGGCAAAAAAATTTCAGCGGTAATTACAGCTGCAGGAAATGGACTTAGGATGAAATCCAACAAGGCAAAACCCTACATAGAAATTATGGGCAGAAAAATTCTAGAAATTAGCCTTGATACCATTGTAAAACTTGACCAAATTGACCAAATAATTGTAGTAATTAGAAAAGATGATGAAAATTATTTGAAGGATATTTTAAAAAAATATGACAAGAAAATTTCCTATGTTTTTGGGAAAGAAACAAGAGAGCTTTCAACTTATGAGGGCTTAAAAGCTGTAGATAAAAATTCAAAATTGGTCTTAACCCATGATGGGGTAAGACCTTTTGCAAGTAAAGAATTATTTGAAAAAGTGCTAGAAAATTTAAAAGAGTATAAGGCTGTAATAAGTGCAGTAAAATCAAAAGATACAGTAAAAATTGTAGATGAAAATTCTTTGGTAAAAACTACACCACTTAGAAAAGAAGTTTACAATGTTCAAACTCCTCAAGCCTTTGATAAGGAAATGATTTTGGATTTTTACGAAAAATATACACAAAGTAATTTTACAATAACAGATGATAGCCAGCTTTTTGAAATATATAGTGATGAAAAAATAAAAGTAGTTGAAGGCGAATATTCAAATATAAAAATGACTACACCAGAAGATTTGATATTTGCCAAGGCGTTTTTAGAGGATTAGTATGAGAATCGGAATAGGATATGACGTTCACAAATTAGTTTATAATAGAAAATTAATTTTGGGTGGAGTTGAATTTAAATATGAAAAGGGACTTTTGGGACACTCAGATGCAGATGTTTTGGTTCATGCCATAATGGATGCAATTTTGGGAGCCTTAAATCTTCCAGATATTGGAAATTTATTTCCAGATACTGACGATGAGTACAAAGATATTTACTCAATAAAACTTCTTGATAGGGTTGTAAAATTAATGGAAGAAAAATCCTACAAAATTGGAAATTTAGATACAGTTATAATTTGTGAAATGCCAAAAATTTCTCCGAAAAGAGAAGAGATTCAAAAAAAAATTGGCAAAACATTTAAAAACTGATATAGAAAATGTATCAATCAAAGCATCAACCTCAGAAAAATTATCTTTTACAGGACGTGGAGAAGGAATTGAGGCAAGAGCTGTAGTTTTGTTAGAAAAAATTGATTAAAATATAACAAATCGAAATAATTTAAGGTATAATTATCCTTAAAAGAAAGGACTTAATATGAAAAAATTAATTACTTCAGAATCAGTAACAGAAGGACATCCAGATAAAGTCTGCGATCAAATTTCTGATGCGATTTTAGATGAATGTTTAAAGCAAGATAAAAATTCAAGAGTAGCTTGTGAATGTGTAACAACAACAGGTCTTGTCTTGGTTGTTGGAGAAATTTCAACAAATGCTTATGCACCAATTGAAAATATAGCAAGAGATACAATTAAAGAAATAGGATATGATGATCCAAAATTAGGATTTGATTATCAAAACGTAGCAGTTTTAACATCGCTTATTGAGCAATCTCCTGACATTGCCCAAGGCGTAAATGATTCAATAGATTTTAAATCTACAAATGATAAATACGACAAAATTGGAGCGGGCGATCAAGGAATGGTTTTTGGTTATGCAGATGATGAAACAGAAGAATATCTTCCGTTGTCAGTTGTTTATGCACAAAAACTTTCTAAAAGACTTGCTCAAGTTAGAAAAGAAGGAATTCTTGATTATTTAAGACCTGATGGCAAAAGCCAAGTTACAGTAGAATATGATGATGACATATTAAAAAGAGTAGATTCTATAGTAATTTCAACTCAACATTCAGAAGAAGTAAGCCTTGAACAAATTAAAAAAGATGTAATAGAAAAAGTAATCAAAGAAGTTATTGATCCAAAATACATCGACGATGATACTAAATTTTATATAAATCCAACAGGAAAATTTGTAATTGGTGGACCAAAAGGAGATTCTGGACTTACAGGAAGGAAAATAATCGTTGACGCTTACGGTGGATATTCAAAATCTGGTGGCGGAGCATTTTCCGGAAAAGATGCAACAAAAGTTGACAGATCAGCAGCTTATATGGCAAGATATGCAGCAAAAAATATGGTTGCAGCAGGACTTTGCAAAAAATGTGAAATTGGTGTAGCTTATGCAATTGGAGTTGCAAAACCTCTATCAATTTATGTAGATAGTTTTGGAACTGGAAAATATGAAGATGAAAAACTTACAGAAATTGTAAAAGAAGTTTTTGATTTTAGACCTCAAGCAATCATTGATAAATTAGATTTGCAAAGACCAATTTTCAAAAAAACCGCAGCTTACGGACACTTTGGAAGAGATGATGAAGATTTTACTTGGGAAAAATTAGACCAAGTTGATAAATTAAAAAATAAATAGGAGAGGCCATGTCAAGGTTAAGAAAAAGTGTCGCAATAGATTTGGGAACAGCCTCAGTCCTTGTATACGTTGAAGATAAGGGGATTTGCTTAGAAGAACCTTCAGTTATAGCAAAAGATACACTCACAGGAAAAATTCTTTCAGTCGGAAAAGATGCAAAAAAAATTTTGGGAAGAACTCCTGGAAATGTAATTGCATTAAAGCCTTTAAAAGATGGAGTTATTGCAGATTTTAACGCAACAGAAGAAATGCTTAAATATTTTTTGAAAAAATCCTTGAATAAATCTTTATTTAAACCTGATTTATTGATTTGTGTTCCAAGCAAGGCAACTCAAATTGAAAAAAGAGCAGTTCTTCAAGCAGCAGAAAACGCAGGAGCTCATAGAGTTTATTTGATAGATGAACCTCTCGCAGCAGCGATTGGTGCAGATATAGATATAACAGATGAAAAAGGAAATATGGTTATAGATATTGGAGGAGGAACTTCAGATATTGCAGTAGTTTCTATGGGACAAATCGTAACAAGTGATTCTATAGAAATTTCTGGAGATACTTTCGACAATGATATAAAAGATCATATAAGAAACAGATATAGGATGCTTATTGGCGAATCAAGTGCAGAAATGATAAAAATAAAAGCTCAAGAAGCAGACTATACAGATTCAATTGAAGTTGTAGGACGACTTATAGAAGATGGACTTCCATCAAGAATCTATCTTCCAGTTGGAGAAATTTATTCTTGCTTACTACCATCAATTGATAAAATAATAAATGGAGTAAAAAATGTATTAGAGCAAACACCTCCAGAATTAGCTGCAGATTTGTATGAAAGAGGTATATTTTTAACAGGTGGCGGTGCATTAACCTTGGGACTTGCAAAAAGAATCAATGAAAGACTTCAAATTGATGTAAAAATTGCTCAAGATCCAAGAGAATGTGTAATAAAAGGAACAGCAAACGCCCTAACATGGATTGACAATATCGATGAAGAAAAGAATGAGTCAATGAAAGCCAAGCAAAAACAGCTTGAAAAAAAGGAAAAAATGAGGAGAAGATAATGACAAAAAAATTAGTTTTCGTAAGACATGGACAAAGTGAATGGAATCTTGCCAATAAATTTACAGGTTGGGTAGATGTAAATTTATCAGACAAGGGAGTAGAAGAAGCAAAAGAAGCTGGAAGAAAAATCAAAGAAGCTGGAATAAAATTTGATATAGCTTATACATCAATATTAAAAAGAGCAATCAAAACTTGTAACTTTGCCCTTGAATATTCTGACCAATTGTATGTGCCAGTTGTAAAATCTTGGAGATTAAACGAACGTCACTATGGAGCATTACAAGGATTAAACAAAAAAGAAACAGCAGAAAAATACGGAGACGAACAAGTTCATATTTGGAGAAGATCATACGATACACTTCCACCAGCTTTAACAGACGAAGAAGCAAATGCACAAGCAAGCGAAGATAGATTTAAAGAATATCCAAAAGATATAATACCAGTTGCAGAAAATTTAAAAGTAACACTAGAAAGATGTCTTCCATTCTATATAGACAATATAGCAAAAGATTTAATCGATGGAAAAACAGTTTTAGTAGCAGCACATGGAAATTCTCTAAGAGCTATGGCAAAACATATAGAAAATATTTCAGATGAAGACATAATGGATTTAGAAATCCCAACAGGACAACCATTAGTTTACGAATTAGATGACCAATTAAACGTAGTAGAAAAATATTATCTATAAAAAAAGACATAAGGCCTCAAAACTTTTTGTTTTGAGGCTATTTTTTTAGAAAAAATAATTAAAAGAGGAAAAAATGGAGAAAATAAAAATAATAGTAGATTCAGGAAACTCGATTAACCTGGAAGAAGCAAAAAAATATAACATAGGCATAGTCCCATTCAAAATACATTTTGGAGATACAAGCTACACAGACCAAATAGATTTAGAAAGCGAAGAATTTTTTGAAAAATTAAAAAACACAGAAGAAAAAGTTAGCACATCAATACCAGGAGTAGGAGAATTTGTAGAAAGTCTAGAAAAATATATAGAAGAAGGATACAATAAAATCCTATGTTTTTCAATATCATCCCATCTTTCAGGTATGAACAATATGATGAATTTAGCAAAAAATCATATAGAAAATAAAAATGTTACAATCGACATAATAGATACAAAAATAGCATCACTACCCCTATATTTTATAGCAACAAAAGCAGCAAAATCAGCTATAAAAGGAAAAAAATACGAAGAAATTTATAAAAGAGCAATAAAAGATGTAGAAAAAGCAAATATATACGTAAGAGCAGAAAATCTTGACTACCTTGTAAAAGGAGGTAGATTGCCAAAATCAATAGGAAAAGTTGCAAATTTAATAAATTTCACGCCGATTTTTACAATGAAAGACGGAGAAATAAAAATAGCAAAAAAAGTTATAGGAAGAAAAAAATCATTCCAAGAAATAGCAAAAATCATAAAGAAAAAAATAAAAGATAAAAAAGAATACGGCCTAGCAATAGGCGGCGGAGCAAGCTTTGAAGAAATAAAAATAATAAAAGAATTGCTAAAAGAAGAAATAAAAAACGCAAAAATATATAAAGAAATGACAGTACCTCCAGTATTTGGAGTTCATTTAGGACCAAAATCAATACTTTTAAGTGTTGTAGATTATGAATAGTAAAAAGTAAAACAAGCGAACACATCGCTTCAGAGCGTCGGCAAACCTCTTAATAAAACAGGTTTATTGACGCTTTTTCTATCTCTATTCTAAAATATATTGATTTTTTAAATAATATAGCAAGTATCTTAGTAAATAGAGGAAAATCATCCTCTCTGTCTAATCTATCTAGTAATTTTGCTAGTTT
>NZ_KV808717.1:0-7406 GCF_001812365.1 Anaerococcus sp. HMSC065G05 | reverse complement strand
TTTCATACTCATTTTTGCTTTTCCTATCATGTTAGTATATCTAAAGCTATGATATTGTTTTGCACTTGTGAACTGTCTTTCTATTGTTTCTTTTCTTTGCTTGTATTCAGCTTTTCCTGCTTTAGTTAGTCTATATCTTTCACAATAGTCTATGTATTCTTGCCAGATATGTCTAATTATTACCTTTACCTTGCTTTTACTTTTTGTACATTTAATTAGACTTGGGCAGTTTTCACATAAACTTTTCTTGCTTTGATATATTCTGTATCCTTCTTGGTTTGTTGTTGAGTATAGTAATATTTTGTTTTCTGGACATATATAACAGTCGTTTATTTCGTCATATTTGTATTGTTTTGGATAGAAAGATTCTTTATCGTTTCTTCTTCCTTTTGGTTTTATATATGGTAAGACTGGCATTATCCATTTTTCTATTAGCTCTTTTGCTATTGCTGGTATCTTATATCCTGCATCCATTACTATTTTTTCTGGCTTATATTTTTCTAAATTTTCTTTGAAGAATGATGGGAAAGTTGTTGAGTCATGTAGGTTTCCTGGATAGGCTTTGTATCCTAAGCTCCATCCATTTTTGTCACATGATGTTTGGATTGAGTAGGCATATACTTCTTTATGGTTTACTTTATGAAATAGTCCACTTTCTGGGTCTGTTGTTGATTGGGTGATTTCTTTTTCTACTAGTGTTTCACCTTCTGGGTAATCGAAGTCATCTTTACCATTGTTGTTTCTGTCTTTGTTTACTTCTTTTTCTAGTTTTCTTTGATATGATTTTACTTTGTTCTTTATTTTTACTTTCTGATTTTTATGTCTGTTGGCGTGAGCTTTTACATGGGTTGAGTCTACAAATTGTATTTTTGTGTCTACGAATCCATAATTCATTGCTTGGTCTAGGATATTTTCGAATATTTGATTGAATATGTCTGTATTTTTAAATCTTCTTTCATAGTTTTTACCGAAAGTTGAAAAGTGTGGAACTTTATCGTAGAAGTCCAGTCCTAAGAACCGACGAGGCTATGTTTACTTCTACTTCTCTTATTGTTTGCCTCATGCTGTTTATGTTGAAGAAGTATTGTAGGATTACAAGTTTTATTAATACTACTAGGTCGTATATGAAGTTGAAGTCTATGTGTTTATCTATTTTTCTTAATATGTGATTTTTTGGAACTAGTTGTTCTACTGATACCATTTGGACTTGTTCAGTATTATTATTTTCGTTTTTATGTAGAATAACTTCCTCCATCTTTAGTATATTTATACCAATAGATGGCTTGATTTAAGCGTTTATTATATAGACAAAGTAGATGAAATTGCGTTTTTCATCTACTTTGTCTACAGTCTGAAGCAAGATACTTCTTGCTTTTTTTATTTAAATAATAGACATTATCAATTGAAGAGTATAATAATATTGGAGGATATTATGGCTAAAAAAATTGATATTAATAAGGCGATTTATGATTTAGTTAATCGTGATGATAAATTGAAAGAAGATCTTATAGGTCTTGGTTTTAAAAATCTTTCCAATCCTCTTATGCTTAAAACTATGGGCAAAAAAATGTCTATTAGACGCGGGGCAAAGATGGTTGGAATTGACAATGTTGACAAAAAGTTAGAAGATTTGGGATATGAAATTATTAATTCTTATGATGATCTAGAGGTTAAAAATAGAAGAGAACTCATTAAATCTTATGTAAAAAGATTGTCAGAAGGGGAAGATCTTGAAAGTGTTAGAGAAGATTTTGTAAAAAATTTCGAAAATGTTTCATCTTCTGAAATTATGGATGCTGAGGAAGCTCTTCTTGAAGGGGGAGTTGATAGGGCTGATGTTCAAAGGCTTTGTGATGTACATTCCTCACTTTTTCATGGGAAAACGGAAAGTGAAGGAGGAAAGGATTTGAAATTAATTAATATTTCTGGTCATCCTCTTAGGTTTTTCTTTTTGGAAAATGAAAAAATTAAAGAACTTATCGATTTAGGAGAAAACAGTCAAGATTTGGAAAAAATTAAAGATATTTCTAATAAGATCACTTCACATTATAGGAAAAAGGGGGATTTGATTTATCCTTTGTTAAAGGAAAATTATAAAAAGCCAGGTCCATCTGAAATTATGTGGGGCGTGGATATAGGAATTTCTAAAAATTTCAAAAAAGCTTTCAAAAAATCTGATTTTGATGATGTCAAAAAAGTATTTGAAAGAGCAAGGGAGATGACTTATAAGGAAGAAAATATCTTGTATCCTTTGATGGAAGATGTGATTTCAAATGAAGATTTTTTGGGACTTTATGAGGATTTGAAGGATTATCCTGATGATATAATCAAAAAAGAAATTTGGGATGATGGAGAAAATACAAATAATGAGAAAGATTCTATGGATGGATATATTAATTTTTCTAAGGGAAAGATGAAAGTTGATGAGCTTGAGGCCCTTCTTGATACTTTAGAAATTGAGATAACTTTTGTAGATAAAAATGATATAAATGCTTATTATAATAATATAAAGGGTGAAAAAATTTTTAAAAGGGCTAAGACATCTTTGGGAAGAGAAGTTTATTCATGTCACCCACCCCAAGTTGAGCCAATTGTAAGAAAGCTTATCGGTGAATTTAAAAAAGGTAGCAAGGATAAATTTCAAATCATAAAAAACATAAAGGGCAATGACCACGCTGTGACCTACTATGCAGTTAGGGATAAGAACGGAAATTATTTAGGAGTTTTGGAAACTGTCCAAGATCTTTCTTTCTACAAATCCTATCTTGATATTTGGGATAAGGCTAAGAAGAAATAAAAAAAAGACTTTTAATCTTTACATAGATTAAAGGTCTTTTTTAATTTAAAAAATTGGTGGGCTTATGGCGAATATTATTGCGCAATCTTCTTTTCCTGGGTTTTTCCATCTGTGTTTTGTTCCGCTTGGGATTCTTACTGAATCTCCGTTTTGAAGTAGGTATGTGCCTGTTTCTAACATCAATTCTATTTTTCCAAGTGAGCAAACTGCAACTTCTTCTCCTTTATGTATATTAAAATCATCTGAATTATATTGAAAACCTGAAAGTTTCATCTCACAAAGTTGCACATCGCCTTTCATATCCGGACTTAAAAGATCGTAGCTTAGTTGGTATTCTTCTGAATTTGCTCTGCCGCTTGTAATTCTTATTCTATTTTCTTTTTTTACAATCATAGCAGCTTCTTTGTTTTCTTCTTCAAATAAAGTAAACATTGGAACGTCTAAATTTTTTGAAATTAATTTTAATGTATTTAAAGAAGGATTTGCCTTCCCACTTTCGATTTGACTAAGCATAGATGGAGATACGTCAATATCTTTTGCTAGTTCTTTGAGTGATAATTTTTTTATACTTCTAAATTTTTTTATATTTGATCCTAGCTTATCTATTTTAATCACCCTTTCTATATTTTTGTTTGCTTTATTATTATACCATTGATTTTATTTTTTATAAAAGCTTGACAATGTTTTCTTCTGTGATAGAATTAAATTAAATTAAATAAAGTTTAATATAATTTAATTAGGAGGTAAAAATGGACATCACGAAATTTGTTGAAAGAGAACCGGTATTAAAAGAAGTGGCAGAAAAAAAGGAAACAGTTTGGATTAATAAAAAGAAAAAAACTGGCGAAGAAGTTTGGAAAAATTTTCCTTTTGATGAAAACGATATAAAAGATGCTGAGGACAGATTAAAAAGATTTGCTCCTTTATTGATGGAATATTTTGACGATACGAAAGCTACAAATGGAATTATTGAATCTCCTCTTAAAAAAATTCCTAATATGGAAAAAGTTTTAAAGGAAAAAACTTCTTTGGAAGGAAATTTATATTTAAAAATGGATTCTCACTTGGCTGTTGCTGGCTCTATTAAGGCAAGAGGAGGAATTTATGAGGTTTTATACCATGCTGAAAAACTTGCAATGGAAGCTGGAATGCTAAAAGAAGATGATGATTATAGAATTTTAGCTAGTGATAAGTTTAGGGAATTTTTATCAAAACATACAATCCAAGTTGGATCTACTGGAAATCTAGGTTTGTCTATTGGAATTAGTTCAGCAACTTTAGGTTTTAAAGTTATTGTTCATATGTCAAATGATGCCAAACAATGGAAAAAAGATTTGTTAAGATCAAAGGGCGCTGAGGTTGTAGAATATGATGGAGATTTTACAAAGGCAGTTGAGCTTGGTAGAAAAAAATCTGACGAAGATCCAAATTCTTATTTTGTTGATGATGAAAATTCTTCTACCCTATTTTTAGGTTATGCAGTTGCTGCAAATAGAATTAAAAAACAAATAGAAGATCAAGGAATAAAGGTTGATAAAGACCATCCAGCATTTTTCTATCTTCCTTGTGGAGTTGGTGGATCACCAGGTGGAGTTTCTTTTGGACTAAAAAAAGTTTTTGGAGATTCTTGCCACATTTTCTACATTGAACCAACTCATGCCCCATCTATGTTGATTGGAATGGCTACAGGATTAAATGGAGATATTTGCGTACAAGATTTTGGAATTGATGGAAAAACAGAAGCAGACGGACTTGCTGTTGGAAGACCATCCGGTTTTGTTGGAAAGGTAATGGAGCCTATAATTTCTGGAATTTTTACAATGAATGATAACAAATTATTTGATTATATGAGAGATTTAAATAATAGCGAAGGAATAAAAATTGAACCTTCAGCTTGCTCTGCTTTTGAAGGACCAATAAAATTATTTGAGTACGAAGAAAGTAGAAAATATTTGGAAGAAAATAATTTGCTTGATATTAAAGAAAATATAAATCATTTTGCTTGGGCAACAGGTGGAAAACTAGTTCCAGATGAAATAATGGAAAAATATTTAAAAACTTATTTATAATTGGAGGATAAAATGAACACATCAACCTTAACAGTCGTAGCTTTATTTTTATCATTATTTATATTGATATTTGCTACAGTAAAATTAAAATTGCATCCATTTTTTGCTCTATTAGCAGCAGGGTTTTCTTTTGGAATAATTTCTGGAATGCCACTTTCTGATATGCTAACAGCTTTCCAAGAAAGCATGGGTTCTACTATAGCAGGAATTGGAATTGTTATTGCCATTGGAACAGTTACAGGATATTTACTTGAAAAAAGTGGAGCTGTAGAAACTATGGCTCAAACAATTTTAAAAATAACAGGAGAAAAACATGCTGCCTTGGGACTTGCTATAACAGGATATTTTGTATCAATTCCAGTATTTTGTGATGCAGCAGTTGTTCTTCTTGCTCCAATTGCAAAAAGAATTAGTAAAGATACAAAAATTTCTATGACATCAATAGCAGTTTCATTAACAATGGGACTTCATGCAACACATATGTTTGTTCCACCAACACCAGGTCCACTTGCAGTTGCAGGAATTGTTGGAGCGGATTTAGGATACGTAATAGCTTTTGGTGCATTAGTGTCAATACCAGTAATGTTAGTTGCACATTTTTATGGAGAATTCATAGGAAAAAAATACTATGTTCAACCAAAACATGAAATGGAAATTGAAAAAGACCAAAAATTACCATCAGTATTTATGTCATTTGCACCAATAGTTTTGCCAATTGTCTTGATGCTAGTAAAAACTTTTGCGGATATGATGACAAAAGATGCACAAAGTGCAAATACTTTATTAAATATAATAAGCTTTATTGGAGAACCAATGATTGCTTTGTTAATAGGAATGATCATAGCACTAATTTCTTATAAAAATTTAAATAGAGATGATAAAGAAATTCATACATTTGACGGCGGATTTGGAGAAGCTTTAAAAACAGCTGGACAAATAGTTTTGATAGTAGGAGCAGGTGGAGCTTTTGGTGGAATATTAAGAGCATCACAATTACAAGATATTTTAATAAACTTTTTCTCAGGAATAGATATAGGAATCCTTGCACCATTTATAATTGGAGCAATATTTAGAACAGCAATCGGTTCAGGAACAGTTGCCATGGTTACAGCAGCAAGTATGCTTGCACCACTTTTAGGAGTTTTGGGTATTTCAAGTCCAATGGGACTAGTTATTGCAATGCTTGCTTGTGCATCAGGTGGATCAATGATTTTCCACGCAAACGATGATTTCTTCTGGGTAGCAACTTCAACATTAGAAATCGATACAGGTCTTGGATATAAATCATTCTCAATAGCATCAGTTCTTCAAGCTCTAACAGGTTTGGTAGTAGTTTTTGTTTTAAAATTAATACTTCTTTAATAAGGAGAAAAAATGAAATTAACTGAATTAAAAACACCATCAATAATTTTAAATCTTGATGCTTTAGAAAATAATATAAAAAAATTTCACAATTTGGCGATAGAAAATAATAAAGAAATATGGCCAATGATTAAAACACACAAATCTAGCGAAATTTTAAAAATGCAAAAAGAAAACAAGGCGAGCGGAGTTTTATGTGGAACATTAGATGAGTGCGAAAAATCGATGGATGCTGGATTTGAAAATATTATGTACGCATATCCAGTTTCAGACGAAATTGCAATAGAAAGAATAATAAATTTATCCAAAAAAACCAATTTTATAGTAAGAATTGATAATCTAGAAACAGGAAAACTAATAAACGAAAAAGCTCATCAAAAAAATACAAAAATCAACTATACTATAATTGTAAATTGTGGTTTAAACAGATTTGGAATAGAAAAAGAAAATATTCTAGAATTTGCCGAAAAAATGAAAGAATTTGAAAACTTAAATTTTGTAGGAATTTCATCCCACCCAGGTCATGTTTACTCAGCATCTCTTCCAGAAGAAGTGGACAAATTTGTACAAGATGAAATCGAAACTTTGGCTTATGCGAAAAAAGTTTTGAAAGATGCGGGTTACGAAATAAAATATGTTACTTCAGGATCAACTCCAACATATTTAAAGGATGTAAAAGATGATACAATAAATGTATTTCATCCAGGAAATTATGTATTTTTGGATGCAATCCAAATGTCTTTGGGTATCGCAAAAGAAAAAGACTGTGCCCTAAGAGTTTTGGCATCAGTCACATCAAATCCAAGAGAAAATACCTTTATGGTAGATGCAGGAGCAAAATGCCTTGGACTTGATAAGGGAGCACACGGAAATGATTCGATAAAAGGTCATGGAGTAATAGTTGGACATGAAAATTGTTTGATAGAATCCCTATCAGAAGAAGTAGGAAAAGTTCAAGATGATAAAAAGGGATTAAAAGTTGGACAAAGAATCCAAATAATTCCAAACCACTCATGCTCAACAGCAAACCTAACAAATTATTTTTACGGCTACAGAAATGATGAGCTTGAAAAAATAATAGAAGTTGACATAAGAGGAAACTCCCAAAAGCAAAAAATATAAAATAAAAAGATGAGGATTAATTTCCTCATCTCAGACTGTAGACAAAGTAGATGAAA
>NZ_KV808716.1:8281-27453 GCF_001812365.1 Anaerococcus sp. HMSC065G05 | reverse complement strand
GTCTTTTAATGTCCATCTCAGTTACACCATTTTCTCCCGGTCTAAGTACTACCGTTTCTGTTACATACTCACCATTTTCTGCTCTTACTTGATATGAGTATTTGTATACTCCACGTTCTGCTTGTTTCGTCTTACGAATTCTCATTTGAAATCCCTTTTCCTTTCTGCTGATTGCAGTAGGACGAAGGGATACAAAAAGAGCCGATACTATATAAAGCACCGACTCTCCTACCTAAAAATAACCATAGTAAAATAGAGGTACTTCACATAGCACCTCACAGATAAATCCGTGAGTGAAATATGATGTATCCCATCGCCCTATAGCTAATCAGGCTCTGTGATAATTTAGTTGTGCAGGCCGATTTATTAATCAGTCACTGCTATAAAAGAATGATTTTTTATTAGATATATTTATCCGCTGTGCTAAAAAAGTATTTTTAACTCAATTGCACTATTTTTACTCTATTTGCAATAAAATCAGTGAAATCTCATTAACGGCGTGATATAATATACATAAGTAAAAAATCCCTAGAGATATCTCTCTAAGGATTAGTCTATAGTTAATAATGTTTCTTTAAATAGTTACCAAAGTTACTATGGTTAATATCGTTTCAGAATTATATTGGGAGGTGTTGCAATGGCAAACTCTAATCCTCCACGCCTTTGTGGAGGTACATTTTTATCTTTAATTTTAGAGGCAAGAAAACAAAGGACTGCGCCTAGAGAAATGATCAAAGGCTCCTCTGACGGACTTTCTGATAAAGAAATTTTTTCAAGTTTAATAAGAGTAGCATTTCCTACTTTTAAGGCTCCTTCTACTGACTCTTTCAAAACCGTAACATCAAGGTATAAGTCATGTAAATCCTCTAGCAGCGCTTATTTACCATTCCAAAAGGGAGAATTTATAAATAACTTCAATATAGAACTAACAACAAATTACTTTACTGTTTCAAATAGAATGCATGATTTTGTAACAAAATATTTAGATACAGATAACTATGCTTCTTGGTTGGCCTCTGCTTTATTGGAGCTGATCGAATTGGATGATTCGATAAATAATGATTTATTTTTCATTGAGGATGGAAATCAGCCTGTTGAAAAAAACTTTCTGGGTTCAATTGAAGAAGTGAATCTTTCAACGTTCTTACTTGGAATTTGGCATTTTATCATTTTAAATCGTCAGGATAATACCATAGGGAAAAATACTATAAAGGCCTGGTTTCAGCAACCAAATGGTAAAAACTCAAAGAAAATTTTCAGATCTAATATTGGCAGAAATAAGAACATAAATGTTGATTTAACTTTTGAGAACATAGATTTATCAAATTACCAGTTAGTTGAATCAAGCATTTCAAAGATTCCTCTTAATGAAACAGGTAGCTTTGTTGAAAACACAGATTCCTCAATACAGAATCCAATCACTGTTTATCTAAATAATATCTTTTCAAAATACAATAAAATGAAAACACTGATTTATTCAGACGAACCAAAGCCTTTTTATGATTTCTATGAATGTAATGATATTGAACAAAGAATCCATATCAAAAAATACACTTATAGAACAAAAATAATAAGTAATGCAACAGCCTCTGATCTACAGAAATGTTCCGACTTTATTTTAATTTCTGGTACAGGTGGATTAGGCAAGTCAATGATGATGCGTCATCTACTATTAGAATCTGCAACTAACTATAGCAAAAACAAAAAACTTCCTATTTTCATACAGTTAAAAGATTATAATAATGGCTATGAAAATATACTAAGCTTTATATTTGAAAAATTTGAACAGTTGGGTAACGGTCTAAAAATGGATTTGTTACTTGAAGAATTGAACGCAGGCCGATGCATCTTATTATTCGATGGTCTTGACGAAATAAATTCTACTGATAGAAAAAAGTTCGAACAAGATCTAGAGTATTTTACTGATAAATATAAAGATAATATGTTCATCATTTCATCTAGACCTACAGGAATGTTTGTTTCATTTCAAAGGTTTACCGAACTTAAACTCAGACCTTTTAACATTACTCAAGCCTTGAGTCTAATTGATAAACTCGACTTTAGACCAGATGAACCTAACATCAAAACATCATTTAGAAGTGAACTTGAAAATACATTGTATCGAACTCACCGTGAATTTACACAAAACCCACTACTTTTAACAATTATGTTAATGACATATGAACAATTTGCAGAAATCCCATCAAAAATGCATATTTTTTATAGGGAAGCCTATCAAGCACTATCTCAAAAACATGACGCCAGTAAAGGTGCTTATAAGCGCACACTAAAAACTGGAATCAGTGCAGATAGATTCTCTGATTACTTCGCAGAATTCTGTGCCAGAAGTTATCGAGATGAAAAATTTGAATTCACGGAACTGGAGTTTGAGAAGTATTTCAAAGATCTAAATGAAAAGAAAAAAGATATGGCTATATCGTCTTATCAAGATTTTCTAGATGATTTAACTGGCAGTATGTGTTTAATGTACTACGAAAGTGGTAGATACCATTTTACTCATCGCTCTTTCCAAGAATATTTTTGTGCATTATACTTTTCAAAGCAAAAGGATAAACACCTTTTTAATATCTCTCAGTTTTTTGAGAATAAAAGGTCTCGAAATTATGGCGATATCACTTTTAATATGCTTTACGATATGATATCCGATAAAATGGATGAGTATGTGTTCCTACCATATTTAACGCAATTATTAAATAAATGCGATGTGGAAAACGGCTATTTTACATTCCTTGAAGCTTTATATCCAACTATTAGATACGAAGTAGGAACTACCGGAGATTATATTTATAACACCCCTAATTCTTTTTTATACGATTTTTTAATAAGACAAAAGAAACTCTTCGAAAATTTATACGGTTCTGAATTCCCATATTGCAAAGACTTTTTAACTACAAATTGGGTAGCCATAAATCAAGACTGGGAAAGTGACGAATATGACTTATCAGATATCTGTGATCAAGAAGAAGTTCCCTATGAATATATAGAGGAATTTGATGACCCCGAGGTAGTTGGTTCTTCATTTGAGTTTAATATTGAGGATGTCTTGCTTAATAAAGATGATTACTACGAAATTTTCAGTGTATTGAATAGCGATGATTTTCCTCTCAAAGAGGAATATACGAATATTAGAAATTACTATTCTGAATTAGAAGAATCACAAAATCCAACAGGGGATGATTTATTTGACCAATTTTAAGGAGTAAGCAAATGTTAAAATTAAGTTACAACAAATTATGGAAAATGCTTATAGACAGGAATATGAAGAAAAAAGATTTACAAGAAATTGCAGAAATTAGTTCATCTTCAATTTCAAAACTTAAAAAAGGATCCAACATTACTACAGATGTACTATTAAAAATATGTCACGCATTAAATTGTAAATTAGATGATATTGTAGAAATAATTGATGAAGAAAGTAAAGGAGAATAAGTCATGCCTATTTATAATAATTTTAGTCAAATCATAATTGATGATGCCCGAATTGATGAAACTTGTAATGCTTATTTTAAATGGAAAGATTTGAATACATATATCTCAAATAATAGTCGCCGAGGTATTAACATGCCAGATGCCATAAGTGAGCCGATGGCTTGTTATTGTCTTGGTTTTCTATGGAATCGTGGCAATGAAGTTGGAGATGCGACTGACCCTAATACAGGGAAAAAAATTGAGTTCAAGGCAACATCTCGATTTGATGGTGACTTATCATCATTTGGGCCAAAAACACAATTTGACGATCTTGTTTTTTTACGTTTTAAATTGGATGAAAATTTACTTTATATTTATGATTTGAAAATTAATTCTGATGAATTTGGAAAATATCCAGCAAATAGAAGCGAAACAATACAGGATCAAAAAAATCAAGGAAGAAGGCCACATGTAAGTTTAAAATCACTATTTGTCGATGCTTACAACTTAGTCCCAGATATAATATTTGATATTAGAAGATGCAGAATTATAGAAGATAACAGATAGCAAACATATAAAAAGAACGAGCGCGGTGTACTTGCACTACGCTCGTTCTTTAGTTTCATTAATTGCATCAACTATACATTCAGCTATTCGATTAATAACTGAAACACATACTGAATTACCAGCTTGTTTATATAATCTAGCATCACTCATATCAGAGGGCAATAAAAAACTCTTATCGAATCCCTGTGTATTGAAACACTCGTGGGGTGTCATTTTTCTGATACCATTTTTAGTTTTTATGAGACATACGTTATGTCCACCCTCTCCTTGATTGGCTGTCAAAGTAGGAACAACTCCACTTTTATTCTTTCTTACATATTTTCTACGCCATTGATATATAGCGTTCGAATCGTCCATTCCTTCAACAAGTTTTTCATAGATATCCCCCTTGTATTTTCCAGGAGTATAATAATACTTATCTTCAATTTTAGTTTCAAAATCTATTATATCTTTTAAATTGGTTTCTAGCTTTATAGGCATAGGAAATTCATAATTCTTATAGGTTTCTCTGTCCCTAAAACCTACAATATAAATTCTTTCTCTATTCTGAGGTATATTGCCATATTCCATAGCATTTAAAACTGAATACTTTATGAAGTATCCTTCCTCTTTCAAAGCGTTAATAATTACAGTAAAAGTGTTTCCATTATCGTGACTAACCAAGTTTTTTACATTTTCTAAAAATACTACAGATGGTTTTTTATCTTTAATTATTCTGAGTAACTCAAAAAATAATGTTCCTCTACCTTTTTCATCCTCAAACCCCTGTCTGTTTCCAGCTACACTAAATGCTTGGCAAGGAAAACCAGCTAACATTACATCAAAATCAGGAATTTCTGATGGCTTAACATCATGTATGTCTCTACAATCAACTTTAATTTTAGAATTAAGTTCATATGTTTTCACAGGATATTGATCCAACTCATTTGCGTAGATAACATCAAAGAAGTTAGTGGCCTCAAAACCTTTATCTATCCCTCCTACACCTGCAAAAAATGATGCACATTTCACTAAATTTCACGCTCCTTTCATGTCTATACTATACCATAAATCGCGGCGTGCCGCAATTTATTTGTTTTTCAATTTGAAGTATTGTTCAATATCGAACATCTCCAACTCACTATTAACGATGTAATTCTCTTTTTGCAGATTCTCTGTTTTATTGTTTCCTAGTGACATATCAACTTTTTCTTCATTACAAGCAAGAATCAAATTTTTTATGTTGCATCTCATTCCTTTAGGTGCAATGTGTTTAATGTTCCAAAAATCACTATGAGATAATATCCCTAGAATCTCTGTATTCACTTTTCTACCATTTTTCGACTTCCAAAATTCAGTAATATTATGATAGTCTAAGTCGTATTTATCTATTTCCGGATCAATATCTACTCTGACAAGCACATAGTAATCTATAGTTATCTTTTCATTATTTTCGTTATCATATGCATAATTCCCAAATTTATCAAACCTACTTGTCTCTATCATGAGAAACTTTGACTTTACTTTTACTGATTTTATACTTAGAATTTTGTCTTCAACTTTTAAGTCGAATTGATCCCATTGCCCTCTTTCACTAACAGAAAAATCAATTTCTCCAGCAGGAGTTAATATATCCACGTTTTCATCAAAATAATTCTTTACTGCAACTTCCCCTAACTTTCCTCGAAAATCGTCTCTAAAAATCTCCCAATCTTCTCGTTCCATTATCATATTGGGATTGTGCTTACCTTTCATATTACGAGCAAATTTATAACAATCCCATACTTGCCCTTTTTTAAATATTTGTCCCATTATTATCCTCAATTCTGTGTTAATAACTTCTTTTATTATAATTTCACTTATACTTTTTAGGTGGGTGCAGGTGGGTGCATTTTTGCAAATATCCATTCTGTCTTGTCGACCTTTTACTGTAGATAAGTTTCCACTCACCTATTTTATAGTCCAAAAAACAAGGCTTATTCCAGCCCACCTATACCTTTTAACGATAGCACTGGAAGAAGCCTATAATTTCTACACTTTATTTTACTTAGTGGGTGCAACCTTTGTCATCAATACGACACTCTCGACATTATCTTTATTGTCCAAACCAAAGTCAATCTCATTATCTATAAGCGGAAGCTTGAAAACAACCGATTTTATCCAAGTGTCCTTTTCTGTTTTTTCGTCATAAATTTGAATTTCTTCTATCATTTCGTTAAGTAATCTCTTCTTGTCGATATCTGAAAGAACTGTATAAAGGCTATTAAAATTTACAAGAATCTTATAAATATTATCCGAGGTTATTTTTTCTTCAAGAATTGCCTCTTTCCTTTTTCTGCTATCATTTAACTGCATTTCTGCATATTCTAACTGGTCATATATAGCATCAAGTCTAAGATTTAAATCGGTGTATTTTCTATCATAATGTTTATCTTCAAAATTTAAAGAATCTATTTGATTAATTAGTGATGCTTTTGTACCTGTTAATTGCCTAATCTTCGCTAAGTGCTTATTAATAACTTCATCAATTTCTTTTGTGTCTATTTGAATATTGATTTTTTCTTCAATTTTTTTGGCAAAAGTAGGATTACTAACTACTTGAGTAATTATTGTTTCAACTTCTTTTTCAATTAATTCAGCTCTAATTTGTTTATTAAAAGTACATTTATGTCCATTCATCATTTGTCTATGTTTACAACCGTAATAGTAATAATCTTTGTAATGCTCTCCTTCTTTGTTTTTATTACGTTTACGGCTTTTGTTTCCATACAAACCAGCACCACAATATGGGCATTTTATTAGATTTGATAAGATATGAACTCTCTCATCTTTTCCTCTATTTATCTTCTCATACTTTTTAGCTTGAGATTTTCTTTTTTCCTGTACTGTATTCCACAACTCATCATCAATTAAAGCTTCATGATTTCCTTGAGCTATAATATAATGATCAGATTTTTCTAATTTAATTTTACCAGTAGTTTTATCTTTAATTGTTTTTCTTCTTCCATATGCAATTTTCCCATTATATACAGGATTATCCAATATTTGTCTTATTAAACTAGCTGAAAAATATGGATTCTTGCCATTTTGTCTTATAGGTTTATTAATACCTAAAGAAACTAAATACTTAGATACTCCATTGGCTCCCATATCTGAATTAGCATATAAATCAAAAATCATCCTTACTGCTTTAGCTTCATCTTCATTAACAACTAATTCTCCATTATCTAATGAATAGCCAATTGGAGCAAAACCACCATTCCATTTTCCTTCTCTTGCCTTTTGTTTCCTTCCTTCCATAGTTTGAGAAAGTATATTTTCACGTTCCATTTCTGCTACTGCCGATAGAATTGTTATAACAAGCTTTCCAGAATCTTTAGAACTATCTAAACTATCATCAACACAAATCAGATTTACATTATGATTTTCCATGACTTGCAATGACTGCAATACATCCGCTGCATTTCTTCCAAATCTAGATAATTTAAAAACCATTACATAATCAACTTTATCTTTTTCAGCTTCTATATCATTAAGCATAGCTATGAATTCATTTCTACCTGAAATAGATGTTCCTGATTTTCCAGCATCTTTATAGGTTTCTATTATTTCTATACCATAAGCTTTTGCATACTGTTTTATTCTTTCTTCCTGAGCATCAAGTGAGTAACCGTCAATTTGCATAGATGTTGACACTCTTGTATATACATACGCCTTTTTATTTTTCATTTTTCCACCTTTAGTTTGGACATATTTTCACGTTATAGTTATACCTATATTTTACATAAATCATAATATAAAAGTCAATACAATAACCTAATCCGATGAATTAATATTATCCTCATTTTTATTTTTTTCTGAACATCTTGGCGGTACTTCCAATTTTTCAAAATCTAACTGATCTGCATACTTTTCTATTAATTCTTGTAAGAGACGTGCCAACCCATCTAATTCATAAGAACAATCTTTTACGCTATTTTTATTATACAAGGTAAATTGCCTCCTAATTTTGATTTCACCTTGTATATGTCAGAAAAAAGTATTGATTCGTGTTTTTCTCCACACAGACTTTTTTATTGAAAATCTTTTAATGCATATATTCAATAGTTAATTGAAGAAAGGAGTAAAAAATGAAAAAAGATAGGAAAATTCCACTATTAAACGAGTTTTATTGCCGCGGAAGGATTGTAGGAAAAGGAGGTTTTAAGGAAAGAAATCCATACTTAACAATCTTTATTAATGGGAAAAGAGAGCCAAATTATATGAAAGTATACTTTGAATCTATAGATATTCATGATTTTAAAATGAATCAAACTGTTTATATTACAGGTTTTGTGAAAAGCCCTGTCATTCCCTATTTATATGAAGGTAGAAAAGAACAGTATTTTCTTGGTGAAAAAATAGTCTTAGAGAACACTTTGTTATCAGAAGCCTTTGAAATAGAAAATATAGGTTTTTCTTTTAAAAACCCATTTTCACGAGTTTTTCTTAGCGGTTCTATCTTAAGCATCAAAGAGTTCAATAATTGGATTACGATTCAAGTGCGAGACTATAGAGAGCAAGTAATTACACTTCAATACTCTAAAAACATGCGTGTAAATGATGTTTCGCTCGAAATAAATGACTTTGTTTTCGTATCGGCAATACTAGTCTCTGCAAGGAAAAATTATGATGAAATTACAGTTGACTATGAGGATTTAATAGTGGATGATTTAGCTGTGAATTAAAAAATAAAAGCTTGAGGTTAGACAATCTCAAGCTTTTATTTTTACTAGATTTAATTATAATTTTTTAGTCACTCTCTTTGGATCTCATACACAAAGCTATGCCAGTTATTAAAGAATTTTTCATTAAACAAATGGGACAACTTTATGAAGTTTTTAAAGCCTATACTCTCTAAATCAAGCTCTATATCAAAACTTCCATAAACTTCTGCATAGCATCTTATGGTTACTATCATATCGCTTAAAAAGTACTGAAGTGACTCACCTTCTCTTTCTAGTAAAATATCTCTGACGCCATCTACACAATAATAGTGTCCTCCAACATCTAGCCACACTTCTTCACTTAAAATAGATTTTTCTACCGACATAATATTCATGACTACACTTTTAAAAACCTTATCCAACAATTCTTCTTTTTCTAATATCATAATAATTTCCTTTCCTAATATATATAGTTACTTCTTACAGTCTTTATATGTCAGAATTAATATCCAATAACAAACTTGTCGTCATTGAAAATTCTTCCTATTATTATAAGAGATTGCTACTTATCTTTTACACTAACTAAAGAGAGTAATACTTTCTTTAAATTCTACTACTTACACCAATCGAATATCTATCCTTTTTCACAATACATATCACTTCTATCCTCATTTAATGAGGTCATGAAATTGACTTTTTATACTATAAACTAAATTTTCAACTTTCTCTTTTTTATTTTTAGAATAATAAAGATACGGCTCCTTGCATAACAGTCTTTTTATATATCCTAAAATGCGCCCTTTGTTTTTATCTTTTAAAAAAACTTCACTAACAATTTCTAACAAATCATCTGAATCAAAAAGTATTTGATAACCTAATTGCCTTTCTTGAATTAGGATATCGCTAATCATTAAGCTTCCCCACTCTTTTCCTCTTCGATCCTTTTCCCTATATTTTTTAACGGCTTTCACAAGAAGGTCTCTACACATTAATTTTTGCTTTTCATATGGCTTAAAAAGATTTTTTTCTAAATATAAGAATAATTTTTGACGAAACACTTCTTCATTTAAATTAAAAAGATTTGTTTCTTCAAAAAAATCTTTAAACTTATCTGTTTTTTTTATTGTATGCTCATATCTATAAATACTCCCATTTAGTATCTCTCCATTTTCATCAACGATGACGATTTCTTTATTTTTATGCTTCTTTTTTGTTTCTTTTAATTTATCATAAAATGTAATTTTATGTCGTTGATTTTGTGCTGTTATTGTTTTGGATTCATAGCCGTCTTTCTCTTTATGGTTTTCAATATCTATGCAAATTTTCATATACGGGATAAATCTAACCAGAGTACGTAATGGGTCTTCAAAATCTTTAGTATTACCTGTCGTTAAATAATTGTAGTTAATTTCACAATAGTTAAAAATGACATTTGATATGTCTATCTCAATTTTATAATCTTCGTATAATATATTTTTAATTTCCACAACCACATCTTTTAATTCTTCTAAAGAAAAATTTTCTATATTTTGTCCTAGAATGTCCGTTGGCGAAAAATCTATTCTTGCATATAAGCCACAATCTATGTTGCAACAATTCTCTCTTCTTATCTCCAATCGCCCAATTCCTCCCCTTTCAATTCGAATGGATTTCAGTTCTTTTCTATAATAACTAAATTTCGTTATTCCATATGAGTTCTGATATAAGCTTATTAAGTGATTAATCTCATACTCGGTAACTCTTACATTCTTAAATTTCACTCTATCAAAGCCAATGCGTTGAAATTTCTCATATCTTACTAAGATGTTTTTTTCTATTTTCATAATTCCCCCATATAAAAGAAAGTTTTTAATCTATCTCTTATATGTCAGAAAATTTAATATTTTTATTTTCTACACAGGATTTCCAATAAATAAAATCTGTTTATACGGTCCATTTATGGACGTATAAACAGATTTAGGGTATTTACCAAGGATAAGTTTTTAAACTCTTTTGTTATTAAGAACCTTTTCTGACAAATTATAAATAGAAGATTGATGGTATGGAGAAAATAAAAAAGATAAGTGATCAAAAATGAGGAAACAAAGAGAGGAAGTCGCAAAATATGAAGTAAGAAAAAAATAAAAAAGATTTATAGAGCAAAAATTTTAAGTATGTAAAAAAATGTATAGTGTAGGAATTCACTTACAAAAGCATTAAATAGCAAGCCAAGCTATCAATCTAAAAATGTGTACTTTAGAGCAAGCCAAGCTCTTTAAAAAATGTGTTTTGTCTTAGATTGGACAACTTAGAAGCTTCTACGGACTCGGTAGTATAAAAAGCTTAGTCTTAACAATTAGAGTAACAAATAAGGCTCTAGAATCGTTTTTAAGAGCTTTAATTTTAAAAAGATAGTTATATATTTGAAAGGAGCATTCTATGTCTTTTAATATCACAAACAAAGCTTTTAACAAAGAATTTGGAATAATAGATGAAGAAAAGAAAAAAACTAAAAAATGGGATAAAAGAAAGCAAAAAAACATTTTAAAAAATCAGATTTATGATAGATTAACAAGAATGTTAAATGATGGTATGAGTACATCAAGAAATGACGATAAAAATGATTTATCAACTACAACAATAAATAAAATTTATAGCGTTACAACTTATAAGACATACAAAAAACAATGTTATAAATTTGCAGAATTTTTGAAAGAAAATTATCCTGAAATAAAGAAAATGCAACAAGTTAAAACAGAACACGTAAATGAATATCTGAAAAACTTAACAAATCAAGACTTATCTGCTTACTCAATTAGCACATCTAAATCAGCTATAGCAAAGGTTTTAAGAACATCATCTACAAACTTTATAGCGACAGCTCCAAGGACAAGAAAATCAATTAAAAGAAGTCGATATGAAGCTAAAAGAGATAAACACATATCAGAAGAGCTAGAAAGAAAATTTTCTAAAATAACAAGCTCTACAGGATTAAGAAAAAAAGAAATGGAAGCTGTAAGAGGGGTTGATTTAAAAGAAATCAACGGAAAATATTATGTAAAAGTTAGACAAGGAAAAGGTGGAAAAAAACGCTTAGCTTTAATCATGGGCAAAGATAAAGAAGAAACAGATGAAATAATAAATATTTTTAAAGAAGCTGGAGAGCTTAAAATAGCACCAAAATTACCTTCTCATTATGACAACCACCACTACAGAGCAGTATACGCCAAGAGAATTTATAATCATTATGCAAGACCAATAGATGAAATACCTGGTGGTTTAATTTCAGAAGGAGGAGAAAGATACATCATGAGAAATGATAGAGCTGGAGAAATATTAGATCGAAAAGCTATGTTAATAACCAGCAAATACTTAGGACATAATCGTATTGATGTAATCGCTCAATCTTATCTGTACTAAAATAAATAGATGTAGATATAAAATCTAGGTTTGGAGAAATTGATTTAAAGCTAGTTATTTTCTTATGATATACAACATCCACTGAATAAATTTTAAAAAATTGAAACTGAAATAAAGATCTTACATCATGAAGTATAAAAATGTAAAAAAACTGAATAAAACCAATTTACAGAGAAGTATTATATCGAACTTTCTATTTATAAAATAGCTACTAATGAAATTTTAGAAATCTATAAAATATTACCAAACATAAAAGAAATATTAATCAGACTCGATAAGTTGCAATAAAAAAGAATACCCTTATGCAAGAGCATTCTTTGAATAAAGAAGAATTTTCTGACCTTTTTCAGTATAGGAAAAACTATGAAAATCACTTATGGGAAGGAAGTGGAGAGATAAAATGCTATAAGCAGATAAACTTATATCTTTTTAAGATTATTTACAAAATTTTACTCTAAGCTTATTATATTACTTAAGGAGATCCTACTAGATGACCTACGAACATTGTTATAGGAAGTAATAAAATCAAAAGGATATTTAATGCCATAAACAACTTATCCTTTTCCTTTACCCCATATACTAAACCTATTAGTCCAATAATTGGCAGAAAAACATTAATGTGAAATTTATAATAATCTTTATGAATTTCATGAGCATCTATATAATTACTTGATTTGATTTTTATTTCACATCCACCATTAAATTTACAAACAACTTCATAAATACCATCACTGGAAAAATTTAATGGATATTCAACATTTTCATCATGATTTATAACTCCAATATATGCCAATTTATCCATTATTATCCACCATAAAATTTACTACTATATCTTTTAAGAGACATTTTAAAAATAAAGAAGGTTAACAAAAACAAAAATGTTCTTGATAGTAGTAGTTTTATATAATCATGTTGTAGTAAACTTAAAACTTTTATAGTCATCGGAAATGTAATATATCCACTATTAACTACTAAAAGTACCATTAATAAAATGTAATAGTTTATATAAGTAAACAAATCCTTTTTTAATAGTAATAAAATAGATAGAACTATATAACTTGCAGATAGAATTTCTAAAATTGTTAATACATTAAACTTAATACTAATTAAATACACTTCACCTGTTATAAAATAATTAATTCCTTGAAAAAAAATTTGTCCCAAAATATAAAATATTAATTCAGTCCCCAAAATAATATAAAATATCTTTCTAATATTCTTTTTCTCGTTAATTGAATATATTACCATATAGTCTTTCTGTATACATATAAACTTTTCATTTATTACATTTAATACAAAAATAGGCACCAAGAATATTAAAAATACTTGATGAGTCAAAAGACGAAATAAGGAGTTACTCTAGCACTTTTATTGTTTTTTATTACTTCCATTGCATATTCTTCTCCATCTAGTTCATCTAATTCTTTAGTTGCTACTGCCATTTTCTCAGTTTAATATAGATCCTTGCCTAGCTTATCAAAATCGCTGAAGTTATTTATAAGGCTATAGCAATGCAAGTTGAAACTTAGGCTTACTAAATCTGCCATTGTATTAGGTTCTTCTGTAAAGGTCGCAGCACAAAACTTTTCTATTTCCCTTGGACTGAACCCATCAAATCTTTTCATTAAATAGTTTAGTTCATCTATATTTACATTTTTATCAGCCAGTATATTTGAAAATCTTTCATCCCTACTGCCTTCTATATAACAGTTTGACCTTGTACTCATTTCTATTCCTAATTCATTGCATACCTCTTGTAGTTTATCTTCCTCCATTGGAATCCATATGGTTTTTCTTTTATCATCATCCCTTGATTTTTTAATAGTTATATTCAATCTTTTTCCTCCATTCTATTTATTAATTAAAAATAACTCTGTCCCGTATCTATTGATTAAGGCAGAGTTAATTATTGATTTAAATATATAGTCATCTATTAATTCCCTATCTGCTAGCTCATTGATTCTTATACACTCCTTTCCAGTTGATAGGGTCTTTGCAGTTTGGTATAAGGCATAGCCATTGGTATCTATATCCCGAAGACATATTTGTTTTAAGCCAAACTTAACATTTAAAATATGATTTTCAGAAACCTTCCATAGATTTTCATCGGCAGTAAGTAAAAATAGGATAGCAATAAATCTTGGGGATATATCATGAATATCTAGATCTTGGTTTCGAAGAAAATTATAGAATCTTTCTTTGTGGTTATGATTTAAAAAGATTTCCCCCTTGAAATTATTTGCTAGACTTTCTAATCTTTCCTTTAAATAATAATTATTTATCTTTCCAAAGCACTCTCTGACTAGATCCTTATATCTACATCTATCCACATTGATTTTGAAGTTTGAACCAATGTGTCCACACTCCTTACAATCATCATCAACATTAATCACACCAATCTTGCAATCTCCATCACCCCCTTGGCAATTAAAATAATTATTGATGATTATTCCATTTCCTCTTGGCTGGAAATTTGGAACCATAACCATCAATTGCTCTATTCCTTCCAAGGATGTACCATACATAAATAATTTTGACATTGTTCCCAATCCTTTCTTTCTATTTTTAAGCATAAAAAAATGACGAAGTTTATTGGTCTTTAGTTGACCTAAACTTCGCCACCATATTCTCGATATTTAATCTTGATTTATATACAAATAGATGTATTAGAATATCAGATATTCTAATACATCTATTTGCTACATTTCAAATTCCTTTAAATATTATTTCTTCATTAATTAGTTGCACATATACCTACTATATCAATAAATTTTGAGTTATCATTGACTATATTAGTTGCTATTATCAGAATAGTCGTCGATAACTATATTTTCGTGCAAATATGCAAATAAGTAAAATGATAGTTATGTTATATCATAATAATTGAAAATAATAGAATGCATTTTTCAATGTAATAAGATTAAGCGTTCTCTTAAAGTTAGAGAACGCTTAATTATTTTTAATTTATTGAAATAATTTGTAACTATTGAAAACAGACAAAAATTGTTCATTGGATAATTTATCAAGATCAGTAACATTCGCATGCTTCAGCACCTGTCTTAATTGATTTTTAGTAAAAAGAACATGATATTCCCTGTTTACCCATTTATAAACGAAAAATCTATACTTTTTGTAGTCCTTCTTTAAAATAAATGGTTTATGCCTTTCAAGTACAATCAATACAGAATCTACATTAGGCTTAGGGTGAAAATATGCTCGTGGCACTTTTTTAAGAATTTTTATATCCATTTCCACCATTAACAGCAAACCTAAAGCTCGTTGGGTATTTTGCAACCTTTTAGCAAATCCCCTCTCTACAATAAGGTAGCTATATTTCGCTTGACTATCAAAAGCAATCTTTTTTACAATATCAGTACTAATATTGTAGGGAATATTACCAAATATTTTATAGTCTGTATTTTTAGGAAAGCTAAACTTCAAAATATCCTCATGAATAACTTTTATATTCTGAAAAGGTTCAACTGCTTTTTTCGTGGCATGACATAAACCTTCATCAATCTCTATAGCATTCACCCGTTGACTCATTTCCACAAGTTCCTTGGTAAAATGTCCTTTTCCTGACCCAATTTCTATTATTTTATCTTGTTTATTGATATTCGTATATTTTAATATTTCCTTTACATGCTTTTTAGATGTAATGAAATTTTGCGTATTTTTCGGGTTTTTCTGTTTAATTATAACCTTCTCCTTGCCGGTTATAATGAACTAATCTTAAGAGCTCATTATAACCAATTATTTTTGGTTTAGTTGATAATGAAATCTCTCAATAACAAATATAGAAAACATACCCATACCTTTACCTCCTTTAATTTTTTTCATTATAAATGAGATAAAGTAATATCTACTACTGCAATACATGTACACATATTTAACTCCTCCTTATGCAACTGATTATATCACTTTTAATTTCTCTATTCAATAAAGTTCTGTGCTAATCTACCTCACCCTATG
This sequence comes from Anaerococcus sp. HMSC065G05, assembly GCF_001812365.1. NCBI lineage: Bacteria > Bacillati > Bacillota > Tissierellia > Tissierellales > Peptoniphilaceae > Anaerococcus > Anaerococcus sp. HMSC065G05. Next base: position 11,401 of record NZ_KV808716.1, on the reverse strand, counting down.
GATTTTTAATCCCGAAACATCAAATGTCATCTGTCAAATGCCCTATTTAAAAGGGTCAAAAAACGGTATTTTTTAGCCTGTTTTTGACCCGATTTTCGTACTCAAACCACTACATGTTGTGGTTGACTCCTATTATTCCTTGTCCAAACCACAATACGTCATCAGAATTGCTGCTTCAACGTGTGTCGAGTTGCCTTGATAGCTATCAAAACTGCATTCTCAACCCCTAAGGTTATGGGGAACATATCCACGCTCGTAGATGGAAACATATCAAAGATTGGCTCTCGTTTGTAGGAACATATCGACTGTAATTATTTCATTTTCAAGCCTTTATCGATAGCTTCCTGAATAATCTTATGACAACAAACTCCCAACGGATTGTTTTCTTTACAATTAGAATTTTTCATTGCCCCAGTGATGGCATTTACTTCTTTTACGGATTTCGCGCCATGCTTTACAACTGCTTCAATTACCTGATTTTCTGTGACTTCGCTACAATAACAAGCATACTTAGGATCTGCATCTTTCTTAAACCAGATAGGAACTCTAACTTGGTCTTTCAAGAATTTTATTTCATTATCTAAGTTATAGTAAACAACGTCGCAGTCCTCGTTCATGCAAATCTTATATTGATCTCCGTTAACAGCATTACGATAATCATCTACCACTAGATGTTCAACAGTTACTTTACTAACGGAAATCCCTTCATTATTACATACAGGACAATTGTCTTTAATTTGATCCGGCTTTTCTGTTTTGCATCCACAACAACATTCATTATTAATCTTCATATTCTTAGCCTCCATATTTTCATTATAATTTCTTTTTTAAACTAGGTAAAACCAATTTCATATACTTGTCATTTATTAATAGCGTCAAACATTTTAGCTGGTGTTAATTTACTTAGCTCCCTGTTGTCAGCCAACGCACGTGTAGCTTTTTTGTGTATAAACACATCAGCGTCATGTTACCCATTGCTCGGCATTCTTCTAATGAACCCAAATACATGGAATGGCAACCCTTTTTTAGACAATTTATAACCGAACATTATCAAGCTTGAAAGTTTCTTTAGATTATAAAATATATTCTCAGACAATCAAGGGTAAAGGCTTCGCCCAAATTTCATTGAAATTTGCCCTTGACAGTCTGTTCATATATTTTATTTAATTTATGAAACTTCCAGAGCTTTTTATTCTGCTTTTCTATATTCTACTGGTGTTTTATATCCTAAAGATCCATGAATTCTTAGGTTATTATACCAATATACGTATTCTGCTAATTTTAGATTAAGTTCTTGGAAATTAGTAAAGTTCTCCTGATATATGAATTCTGTCTTCATTACTTTATTGACTGCTTCGCTTACTGCGTTATCATATGGGCTTCCTTTTTTACTTAGCGATCTTTTTATCCCAAATACCTTTAATATTTCTTCTATTTTTATATTTTTAAATTCTCTTTCTCTGTCTGTGTGAAATATTTTTATACGATTTAGTGGCTGCCTTATTGAGTAAAATGCTTCTGCTACTAGATTTGCATCTTTGTTTTTACCTGATGAGTATCCTATTATTTCACGGCTGTTTAAGTCTATTATTAAACATATATAATTCCATTTTTTTCCTACTCTTACATATGTTAGGTCTCTTACTATTGCTTCTAAATAGTCTCTATTGTCAAATTATCTATTTAAAAGGTTAGGGATGTCTTCTTCGTTGCATTTGGATCTTATTACTTTATATTGTGCTACTGTATAGTTTGAGACTAGGCCATTTTTCTTCATTATTCGGCCTATTTTTCTTCTCGATATTTTATATCCAATTTTCCCTAGTTCTTTTTTTATTTTGCGTGTTCCATAGTTGTTTCTACTTCTTCTGAATATTTCTTTTATTTCTTCTATTAGTTTTTCATCTTCATCTAATTTCACATCTTTTTCTTTGTTCAAATGATAATAGACTAAACTTCTTGTGACCCCAAGTAGTCTACACATTGCACTAATGCTATATTTATCTCGGTTCGAGATAATGAGGTCTATTTTTTGCCTAACAGTAGTGCAGCTAGCTTTAAAATATCATTCTCCATTTCAACCTGTTTCAATTTTTTACGAAGTCTGATTATCTCTTTTTGTTTCGCATCCACATTATCAAAATGGTTACTCTAAGCAGCACACCAACTATTTATTTTTTGAGTTTTAAACTTTGGTAGAAGTCTTGAACTCTTTATATTTACATAACTATTTGCCTCTATCACTATTATGACACGAAACCCTGCACAATGATCTAAAATTTTCAATTCTAACAAGTCTTTTTCAGTATTTTTAACTTCATAAAAACCTCTTTGGCATTAATGCCTAATTCTTCTTTAGTTGTTAAAATTTTTTATTTTACCATCATCGTTCCCCTGATTTTCAATTAATCTTCTTAGGTTATATAAGAAGTACATATCTTTTTAATCTTAAAGTTTTTAAGTCTTAATTTTAAAATTTTCAATCTTAGATATTATTTAAATCATTCCAAAATGCTCTAAAGCATCTTCGATTGCTTTTTCTTTTTCTTCTGGGCAATTTGGCACTCTTTGATTTTCTTTCTTACTAAAATTATAATTTTCTCTCTCTATTAGACCATGTTTCCTTTTTATTTGTGCAATATATAGGCTTGAAACTTTTAGTCCGTATTTATCTAACACATACTTTTTAATTTCTCCATAAGTTGCGTCTTTTGAAAAGTCAATTTCAGATAATTCATCTTCCCCTATTTCTATATCTAAATGATGTTCTGTATTTAGTTTGGACAACAGAGCTACCGTCTCGACGTGGCACGCAAAAACAGTATGAATAACAAGTCGTATTGTCCGTTCGTGGAAACTTGTCGAGTACACTTTTTAACGATAGGACAAGGCTATCGTTAAAAGGTTTAAGCTGTAATGATAATTATTTTCTAACATTTTATTATAAACGAAATTTTAATATTTACAATCCACTGATTATGTTGATTTTTTTTATATCTGCTCTCTGACTTTGACCTTTTGTCCGTTGACATAAAGGTAATATTCTTTGGGCATATATGTTTCCTCCATTTCTTTTTTGTCTGCGTTTTTAGACAAAAAAGGAGGACTTCTGCACATAGG
>NZ_KV808716.1:692-8181 GCF_001812365.1 Anaerococcus sp. HMSC065G05 | reverse complement strand
AAAAAGGAGGACTTCTGCACATAGGCATAAAAAGTCCTCTAAAATGAACGAAACCCGTTCTTTCCTTAATTGTATTTAATTGTTTAGACGAGTGAGTATATGAAAAGACTGACAGATATAAAGTTTATAGAAAAAGGGCTATTTTTATTGCGACTTATTATTTGAAATAAACATATAGACTTTCCCATTTTATTCCTCCATTTATTTACCGTTTATTATCAATCTTTTACAATCCAAATATCATCTTGATTAACAACACAATTCGAGCATCCCGAACATTGACTTTGGCATTTACTTGTTGCAGACCTTTTAGTTTTTACCAAATATCCATTATTTTCGAGATATTCAATTTTCATTTTTACACTATCTAAATCCTCACCTGTCAGTTCAGCAAGTTCTTGCAAAGTGCAAGTCTTTTTCTTTTTCAATACTTCTAATAGTTGTATAAGCATACTTATCACACCTTAAAAAATCAGTAGTCCAATATGATATGCAACACAAGATATAATTAGAGCCGATAATATATAATACAGTGCTATTTTTATCGTCCATTTTTTTGAATGTGTTTCTTGTGCGGTAGCTGCAAGAGCCATCAAACAAGGCATATTGAAGAAAAAGGCAAAAGTAAATGCTAAGGCTTCCGGCTTTGAAATCATTGTCAACATATTATTGCTTAGAATAGCGGTATCTACTGTCCCTTTAACCTCAACTGCATGCCATATTCCTGAAGAAGTAAATAATGATGCCATTACTCCTAATGCCGATTCTTTTCCCATTGCAGAAGCAACAAAAGCCATAAATAATTGCCATGGTAACCCAAACAATTTTGTTACAGGCTCTATAAATGTTCCTACTTTATAAATAAGGCTGTTAGCTATATTTCCATCAGGCGTATAGGCAAGAATCCAAAATATAACAGAAATAAGGATAATGATACTCAATGCCCTTTTCAGTACATTTCCCATCCTATTCATTACAGAAGAAAGTAAATTTTTCCAATGTGGCTTGTGATATGGTGGAAGTTCCATAATCATTCCAAAATGTTCACTTCCCTCATAAAGCGATTTTCTGAAAATCCTATATGTGATTAGTAAATGTAGAAAAGCAACTGCAAATAGGCTTAATATCACAAATACTGCCTGTTTTCCGAAGAATGTTCCTGTAACAAGCCCGACTACTCCCCATGTTGACCCGCAAGGGACTACCCAAGATAATGCAATCGTCATAACCCTCTGTCCCCATGAATCAATTACTCTCGTTCCTGTGATTCCACCTATATTACAGCCGAAACTTAACAAGAACGGCATAATTGCTTTTCCTTGCAATCCTAATTTCGACATAGTGTTGTCAAAGACATAGGAAACTCTTGCCATATATCCTACATCTTCCAAGAATCCAAATACTAAGCTAATTCCCAATACATAACTTGCCATTTGCAATGCAAAAGTAATTGCAGTCATTACGGCTCCACACAAAAGTGAAATCAGCCAATTTGATACTCCAATGGCGACAAGCCCCTTTGCCAACAATGTTGATATTTTAGGTATAACAAACCCAAATAACCCCATTAGCGGAAATCCGATGAGCATAGAAGCAACTAATCCTAAAATGATAACTCCGATAGCCATAGGTTTTCCGAAAGCTTTACTTGTGGCTATACGATCAAATTTGCTTCTCTTAAATACTCTCTTTTTCTGAATAACATTTGCATTGATAAGTTTATCTATCCATTCAAATTTACAATTACCGGTTATTAAATTGCCATTTTTTATGCTTTTTAATACGTTCTCTATTTCTTCAAATTCGACTTTTTCAACATTATCTTTTACTAACGCAATTACTTTTGCATCCTGATCTAATAATTTTCCGATAATCCACGACTTTGAAAATACACCTATACCTTTATCAGGGATATGTTTTTTTAATAGCTTATAGTTATCTCCAACAATATTTTCATATGCCCTTTCTAAATTTTCGTCAGATAAAATTTTTCCTCTATCTGAATGCTCCAGAAAAGCATAAAACTCTTTGTATTCCTTTTTATCTGCCGCAACGATAGGAATGACAGGTATATTCAAGGATTTTTGTAACCCCTTTATATTTATATTTTTCCCTTGACTTGTAGCAACATCCATCATGTTCATGATTAAGACAACCGGAATATTTATTCCAATGTAGTCAGAGAGCATAAATAGACTTCGATTTAATTGTGAAGCATCTGCCATAATAGCAATTAGGTCTGCGTTCCCGGTTTCTATATATTCTCTTGTTATAACTTCTTCCTCTGAATTTGCTGATAATCCGTAAGTTCCTGGTAAATCCACAATCGTATAATTGGTATCTTTATACGAAAATTCGCCTTCTTTTTTCTCAACGGTTTTACCCGGCCAATTTCCAACATGTTGATTTGAGCCTGTCAACCCATTAAACAAAGTCGATTTTCCAGAATTAGGCTGCCCCAGCAAAGCAATCGTTATTTTCTTCATATCTCAAAGTACCTCCATCATTATTTTCTCTGCCTCTATCTTATTGACAGCTATCATCGTATCTCTACAATAAATGAGAATAGGTTGCTTTTTATAATTCTGGATAACTTCAACATCGCTTCCGACAGTTATTCCGATAGATATTATTCTGCTTTGAAAATGTGTATCACCAATAATTTCAACAACTTTACCTTTTGTCTTTTCTTTCAAAGTACTAAGCCTCTCCATAACTATTCTCCTTTATCATCCACTTTTTCGCTCTTTCCTGTGTATTTACCATTTCATAGTAATGTCCTTTTTTTCCATAAAGTTCATTATGATTTCCTTGTTCTTCAATTCTTCCGTTATTTATCAAAATAATTTGATTAGCGTTTTTAATGGTATTCAATCTGTGAGCAATAACAAAAACTGTCTTTCCTTGCATTAAATGCTCCAAAGCATTATTGATTTTAGCTTCATTATCAGGATCAAGAGAAGCTGTAGATTCATCCAACAAAAGAATTGGTGCATCCTTCAGAATCGCTCTTGCAATAGCAATCCTTTGTCGTTCACCGCCGGATAATGTACTTCCTCCATCTTTTATTTCCGTTTCATATCCATCCTTCATTTTCAAAATAAATTCATGGCAACAAGCTAATTTTGCAGCTTGATAAACCTCTTCCTTTGTTGCATTAGGTTTTCCAACCCTGATATTGTTATAAACAGTATCGGTTAACAGTACATTATCTTGAAAAACCTGACTAACATATTTAAGCAACACATCAGGTTTTATGGATTTTATATTTTTTCCACCAATTATAATTTCTCCACTATTTACATCCCAAAATCTTGCAATCAAATTAGCGATTGTAGTTTTTCCTCCACCGGAAGGACCAATTAAAGCTGTAGAAGTTCCTTCTTTTGCTTCAAAAGAAATATTGTTCAGAATCGTTTTATTTCTATCATAAGAAAAATTTACATTCTTAAATTGAATATCAAAATTTTCTAATTCAACTTCATTTTCAGAATAAGGCAATGGCTTCGTTTCATAAGCTTTCTCAAGATTACTTGCAGCTAATTTCAAATCTTTCAATAGTCCATAGGAATGTTGAAAGGCAATAAGAAGTGCAGATAATGCTAAACTCATAAGCATAAAAGCCACAAACTGTTCAGTTCTAACACTACCATTTATAAGCAAATATCCTCCTATAAGAAGAACTATCGGAAGCAAAAAGTTAACTGTGATAAAGTACATACTTGTAGGTAACGCCATTTTCTTTTCTGCGTTTACGCTTGTCTTTCTAACATTTTCAAGTGTATTTATCATTCTTTCAAAATGTTCACTTGTCATATTAGCTGACTTAAACGCTTTTATACCTTGAATGTACTCTAAAATAATAGAAATCATCTTAGAATTTAAATTTCTTTTTCTTGCCCCGTATTTTTCTATCAATTTGTTGCCCCATATCAACATAGGATATGCGATAAGCAATACTAAACACTCTAATAATGCGAGCTTCCAATCGATAAAAAATGTGCCTAATAAAATCAATATTGCTGTAACTGCCGTTTTAATAACCGATGGTAAAGTGTGCGTTATGATCAGTTCAAAACTACTCAAATCCTTTGTAAGAGTTGATAATAGATAACCACTACTATTTTTTTGGAAATGACCAAGGCTCAAACTCCTATAATGATTTGCTAAATCCAAACGCATATCTCCACACATTTCAGCTCCTCTTGAAAAGCTCAAATAGTATGCATGCCTATAAATCAGTATCCTTGCAATCATACTGATGAAACATATTACCGTATATTCTATGATTAAGGTTTTAGTTAATGTATTTTGCAATATATTAACAACGGTAAAATAGAGCATTAAATACAAAACAATGCTTCCTATCGAATCAATAACCATTAGAAAAATCGGTAAATACAATTTTTCTTTTTTATCTTTCAGAAGTGTTCTAATAATCTTAAGCATTTGCATTTACCCCCTCTCCAAAGTAATCTTTTGTGTATGTATTCCACATACTTTCATAGACCCCTTTTCTTTCTAAAAGAGTTTTATGTGTTCCAACCTCTACGACTTCCCCTTCATCAAATACAACAATTTGATCTGCATTCTTAATAGTATGCAAACGATGAGCAATCATAATGATTGTTTTATTTTTCAACAAGTTTTGAAGTGCTAACTGTATCTGGTACTCATTTTCTATATCTGAATAGGAAGTTGCTTCATCAAAAATAATAATTGGAGAATCTTTGAGTATTGCCCTTGCGATTGAGATTCTTTGTTGCTGTCCACCTGACAATTTCACCCCTTGATCCCCGATTCTTGTCTGATATCCATTCGGTAAACTCATAATAAAGTCATGAATTTGTGCTGCTTTTGCAGCCTCAATAATCTTATTTTCATCTGTATCTGTTCCCATACGAATATTCTCATAGAGAGTGTCCTCCAAAAGAAATACATCTTGAAAAACAAATGATGTAATGTCCATCAAATTATCTATTTTTAATTCATTGATCGGTATGTCGTTAATTTTAATTGCTCCACTTGTTACATCCCAGTACCTCCCAATCAATTGTGCAGCAGTTGTCTTGCCTGCACCGGAAGGTCCCACAAAAGCATTTATTGTATTCGGTTTTAAGGATAAATTTATATGTTGTAATGCTTTATTTTTTGTTTCTTCATCGTCATAACTGAAAGTAACGTCTTTAAAATCTATTTTCATACACTCATTCTTGTTTATGATTTTTGTTCCGTCTTTCAATTCATCCATATCCATTATTTTTTTATGTTATCCAATCCGCTTCCAAGCTCCATAGATTGCATAAAGATTGTTACCATATTTAAGAACGAAACAAAAAAGCACATTGTAAGCATAATAAATAGCAAATAGGATGTTGCTGATAAAGAATTTCTCAAAAAGAAATATCCTCCGAACGGCAATGTAAATAAGATTGCTGAATCCAAAACCACTAAGGTTATTGATAAAGGATAGCAAGAACTCACACACATCTTTTTCCAACAAGTAATATACGCATTCAATGAGCTTCTATATTGTTCAAATTTTTCTGCTGTTAAATGATACATTTTTATTACAGGCATAGCCTTTATAAATTCGTTTGCCGAAGCATTTAAATCAGCAATATCTTCGGATAGCTCCGTTGACATATCCGGATAATTTTTTATTAGCATCATAGGAATTCCTAATCCCAAAATCATAGGAATAAGCATAACAAGTGCCATCATCCAATTTAATTTCAACATGAAAATGAACATAATAACCGGAACAACTGCTGCCTGAGCTAATTCCAAAGTGCTATGAGCCAAAAAATTTTCAACTCTATCTACATCATCAAACAACAATGTTTTAATTTCTCCGGGGGCATGCTCTTGAAAGAATCCCAAATTAAATTTTGAAATATGATTTACAACTTTCAGCTTAATTCTGTGTATTGTGTTAAAAGCTGCTGTATGAGATAAAATGCCCGCAAAGGACATTAGTATTGCTTGCAAAACAGCACTTATAATTCCTATACCTGCCCACATTAAAATTTCTGTATACGAAATATTTTTCTGGAATATCATTAGTAATATCTTATAAACTACAAAATAAGGAACTAATGATAAAGCCGCAGAAATGACAGATAAAAACATTCCTAAATGTAGCTTTTTTCTCTCATCTTTTGCTAATTGGAATACATAAGATATCCCTGTCTTCTTTTTTTCCATTAGTTATTCCATCTCCTTTCCTGACCGTTAGCTATATCTAACTAACTACATTTATTATAAAGCTAATTTTTTATAACTCAAAATCTAACCATGAATTTTGATATTCCTTGTAATCCCTTTATTTGTAAGCTTTTCATCAGTATTTCTATTTACAATTTTATAAATTTGTGATATAATTAAATAAATTTGTGATATTAAAAGAGGTGAGCAGAATTGATGGATAGAACAGTTATTGATTATTTAACAAACTTAGTACATGACGCTCCTTTTATTCCTGTTCCAACTTTATCAACTGAAAACAAACAAATCTTTCAAATAGATCCCCATTTTGGCAAAGGTACTTTTCGCATACTAAAATTTGACAGCCGTTTAATTCTAATTTTAATTGCTAACTTTACTCCAAATGAAACAATGGAGAAAATAACCGAAGTATCTGAAAAGTATTTAGAGATTAGCCAATTTGAAACAGAAAGCAGTTCATTTAAAGTCGGTGGCAGAAAGTTAAATAATGTAGAAAAAGGTATATATTGTTACTTAAATACAGAAAAGAAAACTTATACCTATTGTGAGGCAAATAAGCCTGTAAAGTTTACGAAAATAATCCTAACCAAAGAATACTTTGATACTTTCTTAAAATTAAAATATGATGATTTTGAATATGAAAAAGCAAAGATTCTTAATTCTTATTTGTTAAAAACTCAAAATTCTCCGCAGTTGAATTTTATATTTCAACAGATAAGAGAATCCCAAGCTGAAGGAAAGATTTTGCCTTTATATTTGGAAAGCAAAGTTATGGAACTATTATCTATCATAATTACAGAGTTAGAAGAAAAGGAAAAAAATATATCTGTTGTCTTAACTAAAAAAGATAAGCAAAATCTGAAAAGGGCTGTATCGGCTATGAAAAAAGATTTATCGGTTCATATTGACGGACTTGAACTCTCTAAAATTGCTTTAATGAGTCCTGCACGATTTCAATTAGCTTTTCGCAAATACTACGGTGTTCCTCCCTACGAGTACTTAAAAGAATTAAGGCTTAATAAGGCATTATTATTGCTGAAAAATCCTGAGTATAAAATATCTACGATAGCAGAAAAAGTTGGCTATACACACACAGGACATTTTGCTAAAATATTCAAATCAACTTATGGTATCACACCAAGTAAATATAGAAGTACAATTACTTAAACTAATATTAGAATTCAATATGTGCTTAATGCTTGCTGCCTTAATCATTCTTTTATAGCAAGCCCAGTAAGTGTACGGACACTTACGAAAAAAT
>NZ_KV808716.1:0-592 GCF_001812365.1 Anaerococcus sp. HMSC065G05 | reverse complement strand
TATTCTCTCAATATTTATTTCTATTCCAGATTTAAAGGTTATTTCAAACATATCATCATATATTTTTATTTGCTTGATGTATTTTCTAACAAGTTCTTCATCATATTCTTTAATATCCTTGCTTTGACTTCTAAGAAACTCTTTCATATCCTTGATGCGTCTTTTGGCATCTTCATCAAGAGCCTTTTGAACAAGCATCTTATGTTTTTCACTCTTTAGTGTCTCAACTTCATTAGCGATATCCGTATAATCTTTCTTCGCTCTTACCTGTGCAAGGAGTTCCTTTTGTTTTACCGCAATTACTCTATTTATGGCTTCTATTTCTTCATCGTTACTGCCAGCAACTACTTTCTCAATATTCTTTATTAGAATTTTTTCAGTATCATCAGAGGTTTTCAAAACCTCATTCATGGCTTTAACAACTGCTTTTTGTAGTTCTTCCTCTGGTATAGTAGCTGCATCACAGCTTTTTGGCCCATGCTCAACCCTTGTGCAGCAACGCCATACCACCAAACGCTCTCCACGATTATTCCAAGCGACTCGCCTGTAAATATCACCGCACTTCGAGCAAATACAAAGACTAGAAAGCGCA
>NZ_KV808715.1:0-1596 GCF_001812365.1 Anaerococcus sp. HMSC065G05 | reverse complement strand
TCCCGGGAGACTAGGAAGTTGCCAAACTTATAAAAATATCTTCTATTTTTATTAATAGAAGGTATTTATATAAGATTTTTTTATTTAGAGTGCTTAGGTAGCTCAATGGTGGAGCACCCGGCTGTTAACCGGTAGGTTGTGGGTTCGAGCCCCACCCTGAGCGCCAATGTTTCTTTAAATAGATATAGCTTCAAGTAGCTCATAACTTAGCAATTATTATAGCGCGGGATGGAGCAGCTTGGTGGCTCGTCGGGCTCATAACCCGGAGGTCGTAGGTTCAAATCCTACTCCCGCAACCATGTGGCGAAGTAGCTCAGTTGGCTAGAGCATTCGGTTCATACCCGGAGTGTCAAGAGTTCAAGTCTCTTCTTCGCTACCATTTTTTTATAAGCTCTTAGCTTATTAACCAGCACGGAGCTTTTAGGCTCCATGGTCAAGTGGTTAAGACACCAGCCTCTCACGCTGGTATCCCGGGTTCAAATCCCGGTGGAGTCACCACTTATATTTTTTTATAATTTTATGGCCCTATGGTCAGCAGATCATTTCTAGCCAGTCGGCTAAAGCCTCCTGGGAAATGAGTTGCATCAGACCTTCCAACAATTTGCTTACGCTCATTGGGATAGGTCTAGAAAGCGGTTTATGATCCGAATCCAATTTATGAAATAAATTGATGGTAGGTCAGATGTCGCGGTGTTTCAAAGTTTTTTGTAACTTTGTCAACAATCCGACTAAGACATTTGCAGCTTGCTGCAAATTTTTTAAAAAAAAGTATGTTTAATGAATATAATAATGATTGAGGCCCTATGGTCAAGCGGTTAAGACATCGCCCTTTCACGGCGGTATCCCGGGTTCAAATCCCGGTAGGGTCACCACATGGAAGTATAGCTCAGTTGGGAGAGCATCTGCCTTACAAGCAGGGGGTCACAGGTTCGAGCCCTGTTACTTCCACCATAATATTTTTAATATTAGGCTATTTTAATTATGGCTTAGTAGTTCAGCTGGTTAGAATGCCGCCCTGTCACGGCGGAGGTCGTGGGTTCGAGTCCCATCTAAGTCGCCAGATGCCTGTCCGGCTAATTAAGGACTTGGATTTCAATAGAGATCCAATGTGCTGATGTAGCTCAATTGGTAGAGCAATTGATTTGTAATCAATAGGTTGTAGGTTCAAGTCCTATCATCAGCTCCATATTAAGGTTTTCTTTTATATTATAAATTTTAACATTTATTTAAAATAGGAATTGTGGGTGCTTGCTAATTTAATTTTAAAGTTTATTTTAGCTTTCACTTTGTTATTTCCTTTTATATTATTTGCGGAAGTGGCTCAGTGGTAGAGTATCGCCTTGCCAAGGCGAGGGTCGCGGGTTCGAATCCCGTCTTCCGCTCCAATTTTATGCGGGTGTAGCTCAGTGGTAGAGCCCCAGCCTTCCAAGCTGGTTGCGAGGGTCCGATTCCCTTCACCCGCTCCATTTTTTATAAATTATTTTTATTTTTTAAAATTTTGTGGTATAATCTATATTACAGTAGGTAATGATAGTACCATATTATATTGTTAAGATATTAATAAACTTATATTTTTAATTATGCGCCTGTAGCTCA
>NZ_KV808714.1:43741-44925 GCF_001812365.1 Anaerococcus sp. HMSC065G05 | reverse complement strand
ATGGAAGTATAGCTCAGTTGGGAGAGCATCTGCCTTACAAGCAGGGGGTCACAGGTTCGAGCCCTGTTACTTCCACCATAATATTTTTAATATTAGGCTATTTTAATTATGGCTTAGTAGTTCAGCTGGTTAGAATGCCGCCCTGTCACGGCGGAGGTCGTGGGTTCGAGTCCCATCTAAGTCGCCATTTGGATTTCAATAGAGATCCAATGTGCTGATGTAGCTCAATTGGTAGAGCAATTGATTTGTAATCAATAGGTTGTAGGTTCAAGTCCTATCATCAGCTCCAATTTTATTGTGATATAAAATTGAATAAATATATAGTTTATGCTATAATGTGTTACTATGAAATACAAATTTTGGGGAAGTTCCAGAGTTGGCCAAATGGGACGGACTGTAAATCCGTTAGCTTAGCTTTCAGTGGTTCGAATCCGCTCTTCCCCACCAATTTGCGGGTGTAGCTCAGTGGTAGAGCCCCAGCCTTCCAAGCTGGTTGCGAGGGTCCGATTCCCTTCACCCGCTCCAATATGCGCCTGTAGCTCAGCTGGATAGAGCAACGGACTTCTAATCCGTGTGTCAGAGGTTCGACTCCTCTCAGGCGCGCCATGTTGGGATATAGCCAAGTCGGTAAGGCACCAGACTTTGACTCTGGTATGCGTAGGTTCGAGTCCTGCTATCCCAGCCAATTTGATCCATTAGCTCAGTCGGTAGAGCACTTGACTTTTAATCAAGGTGTCCGGAGTTCGAATCTCCGATGGGTCACCATTAATGTTTTTTAAATATTATTTAGTGGTTATACTGGCAAGCTAAATAGGCAAGAAAGGCAAATTTTTAGCCACTGTATTTCTAGATTGATCCATTAGCTCAGTCGGTAGAGCACTTGACTTTTAATCAAGGTGTCCGGAGTTCGAATCTCCGATGGGTCACCACAATATGGAGAGGTACCGAAGCGGTCATAACGGGGCGGTCTTGAAAACCGTTAGAGTCTTACGGCTCACAAGGGTTCGAATCCCTTCCTCTCCGCCAAATAAAAAAATCAATATAAAAATTGATTTTTGGAGAAGTACTCAAGTGGCTGAAGAGGCTCCCCTGCTAAGGGAGTAGATCCTTTCAAAAGGGATGCGAGGGTTCAAATCCCTCCTTCTCCGCCATATGCCCAGATAGCTCAGTCGGTAGAGCAGGGG
>NZ_KV808714.1:21971-43641 GCF_001812365.1 Anaerococcus sp. HMSC065G05 | reverse complement strand
TCGGTGGTTCGATTCCGCCTCTGGGCACCAAAATATCCCGTCTAATTTATGAAAATTATTTGATTTTTATATTTAGGACATTATCATTTATTTTATTTTTTAGGATATTTGATTTAATAGGGGTTTAGTTCAGTTGGTAGAACGTCGGTCTCCAAAACCGGATGTCACGGGTTCAAGTCCTGTAACCCCTGCCATTTAAATTTTATATATGGACCTGTAGCTCAGCAGGTTAGAGCGCACGCCTGATAAGCGTGAGGTCGGTAGTTCGAGTCTACTCAGGTCCACCAAAAACAAACCTAATTATGAATTTATTTCATAAAATTTTTTTATTAAAAATTATAAGGTTTTGTTTGGGCCTCTAGCTCAGTCGGTTAGAGCGCCCGGCTCATAACCGGTAGGTCCAGGGTTCGAGTCCCTGGAGGCCCACCAGATTTAACACCAATCTTTTGATTGGTGTTTTTCTTTATGAAAAAATATATTTTTGAATTTGGATTGTAATTTTTATGAGTCTATAATAAATCGTGTTGGTAAGAGTTGATGATATTTTTCTGATGTGATTTTATTAAGAACATTTTTATCTATAATTATGTCTTTGGTATTTTTTAATTTTTATTGGCTATATGATCTTAAATATTTTCTATTTATATATGTATTTTAAAATGTTTAGCTGATAGGTTAAGGATTTTATATTTTAATATTTATAGATTTTGAAAATTTATTTGTTTACGTGTAAAGATAAATCTAAATGAATTGATTTTTGATTTCGAAAGTTTTTATTTTTTAGTTTAAGCATCTGTTATTTTAATTTTCCTGTATTCTAATGTTATAATATTTTCTATTTTTTAATTATATATTTTTTTATTTTCCATAACTTTGACAATTTTACTTTGTTTTTTTTTCTAGTTATTATACAATGTTAATAGGTATTTCTACCTTTAGGAGGATTTATGAATGTTATTATTGTAGGTGCTGGTAAGGTTGGTTCTTATCTTACTAGCAAGCTCTCTGATGAGGGGCACAATATTTTAGTTATAGAGAAAAACAAGGATGTTTTGGAAAGATTGTTGGCTTCTAATGATGTCATGGGGATTTTGGGCGATGGTCGTGATCTTGCTGTTCTTGATGAGGCTAATGTGGATGAGTGTGATGCTTTTATTGCAATGACTTTTAATGATGATGTTAATTTGATTTCGTCTATGATTGCTAAGAAAAAGGGTGCAAAATCTACTATCGTTAGGCTTCGTGATCCTAGATATATTAAATATGATGAATTTATGAGAAAAACCATGGGTGTTGATAGGCTTGTAAATCCTGAGTATTATGCTGCTAAGGAAATTCAAAGGACTTTGAAATATACTTATGCTGTTAATGTGGAAAATTTCTTGGATTCTAAGGTTATTTTGATTGAACTTGAAATTGATGAAAATTCTAAACTTGCTAATAAGTCTTTGATGGATCTTAATGCTGAGGGACTTTTGGGAAATACGATTATTGTTATTGGGGAGAAAGATGATCAGGTTGTTATTCCTAATGGTAATCATATTCTTGAAGTTGGCGAAAAAATTTATGTTGCAGGTCCTAGGGAAGATATTGATAAATTTTATAAAAGACAGGTTGATAATAAGAAGTCTATCAAAAATGTTTTGATTATTGGTGGGGGTTCTATTGCTCTTAATCTTTCTGAGCTTTTGCTTAAAAGAAATTTTAATGTTACTGTTTTGGAAATTGATAAGGAAAGGGCGATTGATTTTTCTGAAAGACTTCCTGAATGTGAAGTAATCAATGCTGATGGATCTGATCCTGAAATTCTTGATGAGGTAAGAATTGAAAATTATGATGCCGTTGTTGCTCTTACTGGAATTGATGAGGAAAATATTTTGATTTCTCTTCTTGCTAAAAAAAGAGGGATTGATAAAATCATTGCTAAGGTAAATAGGACTCAACTTCTTAAAATTACAGGTATTCTTGATGTTGATACGACTGTTACTCCAAAAAAATCTGCTTCATTTTTTGTTTCAAGGCTTTTGAGATCTAAGGAAAATTCTAGGGGAGAATCTATTTCTAATTTGTTTAGATTGTCTGATGACAGGGTTGAGGCAATTGATTTTACTGTAATTGAAAATTCTAGGGTTACTGGAAAGAAATTGAAAGATTTAAATGTAAAGGCCAATACTTTGATTGTTGGTATATCAAGACAAAATTTGGGTGGCAAAATCGAAGTTGCAAACGGAGAAAGTACAATTGAACTTGGCGATAGGGTTATGGTTGTAACTAAAAATAAAGATTTTAAAGAAATTGACGATATATTGGAGTAGGCATGAATTTAAAAATTGTAAAATATTCACTTGGAAAACTTTTAATAGTTCTTGCTGGGCTTTTGATTTTACCATTGATTGTGGCTTTTATTTATGGCGAAAGCCTTCAGGATAAAATAAATTTTGTAATTCCTATTGTCGTTTCTTTAATTTTGGGATTTGTTTTGAGCAAAAGAGGAGATAATAAATCCCATCTTTATACAAAAGAGGCAATGTTTATTACTGCGTCAACTTGGGTTTTGTTTTCTTTGATAGGAGCTATACCTTTGTTTTTGACAAAATCTAATTATAATGGCTACATAGATGCTTTTTTTGAAATGGTATCGGGTTTTACAACTTCTGGTGCATCAGTTGCTATTAATGTGGAACTTTTGCCACATTCTATAATTTTTTGGAGGTCTTTGTCCCACTTTGTTGGTGGTATGGGAATTTTGGTATTTACCTTGGCGATTTTACCAAATTCAAACAAGGAATCATCTCTTTTGATGCAAAGCGAAGTACCAGGACCAACTTTTGGTAAAATTACACCAAAACTTTCTGATACAGCTAGAAATTTGTATGGAATGTATATAGTTTTGACAATTATTACAGTAATACTTCTTCTTTTTGGTGGAATGAATTTATTTGAATCAATAATTCACGCTTTTGGAGCTGCGGGAACCGGTGGATTTTCTAATAAAGGAATTTCGATTGGTGCATATAATTCAAGATATATAGAAATGGTACTTGCGATTATGATGGCAGTTTTTGGAGTGAACTTTAATATTTATTTTTATGCTGTGACAAAAAATGTAAGAGAAGCAGTAAAAAGTGAAGAACTAAAATGGTATATAGCAATTATTTTGATAGCATCAGGACTTATTTTTGCAAATATAGTTACTATTTATAAAGAGGTCTTTTATTCATTTGTAAATTCTATTTTTACCGTATCTTCAATAATTACAACAACAGGATATGTTTCAGCAGATTTTGGAACTTGGCCCTTATTTTCTAAATCTGTAATAATAATGCTTATGTTTATTGGCGGATGTGCAGGTTCAACTGCGGGAGGACTCAAGGTTTCAAGATTTGTAATTCTTGTAAAAGGTGGAATTAATCAAATAAAAGAGTCTATGAATCCAAAAAAAATAACAATAAACAGGATGGATAGAAAAAAAGTAGATGCCCAAACAGAAATGTCAGTTTTAAAATATTTGGTAATATATATAATGATCTTTATTGTTTTGTTTATGATAGTATCATTAGATATGGATGATTTTGAAACAGCTTTTGCAGCAGTTTCAACAACTTTCAATAACGTAGGACCAGGGCTTGGAGCATTTGGACCAATAACGACCTTTGCCGAAATGACAAATTTATCAAAATTTGTTCTAACCATAGCCATGCTTTTGGGAAGATTAGAAATATTCCCAATGCTTTTGCTTTTGTATCCATCAACCTATAGAAAATTGAGAAATAAATAAAAAAAGAATCCTATTTTGTGTAAGTGCAAAATAGGATTTTTAATTTAATCAATCAAAATAAAGTTGTGATCAGCCCATAAATAATAGGAATCAAAATAGCAGGAATAGAATTTACTATTTTAATATCAACCAAATCCAACATTGAAAGCCCAATGGCAATTATGCTAAGACCGCCAACACCTGAAATATTATCAAGAATTTCCTTGGTTAAAATCGGAGAAATAAGACCTGATAAAATAACTATAAGCCCTTGATAAACTAAAATAGGAATTGCACCAAAAGCAACGCCAAGTCCCAGACTTTGTGCCATAAAAAATACAGTAACACCATCAATCATAGCTTTTAGCAAAAGAATTTCATTGTTAGAATTAACAGCAGCTTCAATTGAGCCGATAATTCCCATGCTACCAACACACAAAATCAAAGTTGCATTGATAAAAGCCTTTGGAAAAGTAGATCTTTTGTTTTCAGAGAAAAGTCTACCCAAAAAATAAGCAAAATTATTTAATTTATCGTCCAATTTTAAATAATTTCCAATAATTAATCCAATAACTATAGAAATAATTACGACTAAACTATCTCCTTTTCTTGCAGAATTCATCCCAGTAACCATAATCAAAATTGCAAGAAATTTCATCATATCATTTTTTAATCTATCAGAAAAATGATTTCCAGCTTTTGCTCCAAAAAAACCTAAAACCAAAACAGAAATAGCATTAATAAAAACTGCAAACATAAAAAACCTTCTTTACATATTATTCCGTTAAATTATATCAAAGCTCTGAAATAATTGCAAAAAAGCCATAAAAGGGCTAAAGAAAATTGACAAAATTATGCCTTTGACCTATCATAATAAAAGAAAAATCTATAAAAAGATTAATTGATATAAAAATTTTTTTATTTTTATATAGAAAAATAATCGGAGAAAAACGATTTATTAATTAGATTTCTACGACTTTTTGAGAAATAAAATATGAAATAATATTCATTTTTAACAAAAGAAAGGAAAAATTATGAAAATAGGATTGACTATAGCAGGAAGTGACTCATCAGGTGGAGCAGGAATACAAGCTGACATAAAAACTATGACCTTAAACGGAGTGTATGCAGAAAGTGCAATTACTGCCTTAACAGCCCAAAATACTACAGGAGTTTTGTCGGTTTTAGAATCAAGCCCACAATTTTTAAAAGACCAGCTTGATATGATATTTGACGATATTTACCCAGATAGCGTAAAAATTGGAATGGTTTCAAATTCTGATTTAATTTTAGTAATAGCAGAAAAATTAAAAGAAAAAAAAGCAAAAAATATTGTAATAGATCCAGTAATGGTTGCAACAAGTGGGGCGAAATTATTAAAAGATGATGCAATAAAAGTTTTAAAAAACGAACTTTTGCCCTTGGCAGACCTTATAACACCAAATATTCCCGAAGGAGAAATTTTATCGGGGATAAAAATAAATGATGAAAAAGATATGCAAAAAGCAGGAAAAATTATCTCTGAAAAATACAATTGCGCTTGCCTATTAAAAGGTGGACACAAAATAAATGATGCAAATGATTATTTATATGAGAATAAAAAAGGTGTTTGGTTTAAAGGAAAAAGAATAGAAAATGAAAATACCCACGGAACAGGTTGTACCCTGTCATCAGCCATTGCAGCTAACCTTGCAAAAGGTTATGATATGGAAAATTCAATAAAAATGGCAAAAGAATTTTTATCAAACGCTCTTTTGGATATGCTAGATTTGGGCAAAGGTTCAGGTCCAATGAACCATGCTTTTGATATAAAAGATTCTTACAAAAAATTATGTGAAAAGTAAAAGTGGATTTGATTTTGTATTTTTGTTAAAAAGTTTTACCTTTTTTATTGGCAAATTAAAATTAAAGAATAAAAAAGGCAAAACTTATTTTTTATCAAGTATTATATTTTTCATAATAGCTCTTGGCTTGTTCAAATTTATTTATTAAATTATAATTTTTAGCAAGGCTTGCTATTAAAACCGCCTTGTCATAGTCTTCTTTATAATCCATATTTTTAAGTCTTTTGTACAAAGCTCTTGTGAAATAAAAAATAGGATTAGGAATTTTGTTTCTAATTAGAAAATAAGAAATAGCATCATTTATTATTTCTGGACATTTTTCATAATCTTCAACAATTATATATGCGCTTGCTAAATTTAAGCTGATAATAGGATATAATGATGAGTCTTTGTTGGTATTATCATATACAAAATTAAGTAAATCAAGATATTTTTTGTTATCAATATTTGCATAAGTCATGCCTATATCCATTAAAATTCTTAATTCAAATATAGAAAAAGATTGTATTTTGAAGTTATCATATTTATTAGTAAAAGAATTTAAAGCTTTTATTAGAATCTCTCTTTCTTCTGATTTTGATAAGTCTTCATTCATTGATTTAAGAAATAAAATAACTTGCTTACATGAAGTTTTGATAAATTCAATATCAGTAAAATCTTTGAGATAAATAATTATTTTTTCTTCATCATCAAAAGGCAATTTATTTTCTACCTTATCAATTATTTTTTCAAAAGTTTCATTGAAAATTAAGTAATCTTTTAGACTAGAATTCAAATAGTCTTTTATAAAATCGTGATTTAAGATATATGATATTTTATAGAGAGTAGAAAAAGAAGGCTCATTAATACCATTTTCTATACGACTTATAGTTTTTCTGTCTATATTAGCTTCAATAGATAAATCTAGTTGACTAATTTTTCTATTTTTTCTAACTTCTTTGATTTTTTTAGCTAATATTGTTAAGTCATAATTCTTCAAAATATTTTCCTCCAAATGTACCATATATGCCGTTGTTTTGATTTTATTATAGATAATATAATTAAGTTAATCAAATACGAAGGAGAAAAAAATGAAAAAAAGGAATTTGATTATTATTTTATCTTTAATAGTATTTATACTTATAGGGATTTTTAGTCAGAAAGCCAAAGAGAAAGCTGAAAAAGAAAGAGAAATAAAAAATTATGAGTCTAGTGTTTCGAAATATGAAGAAATAACAGACTTACAATTCCTAAATAATGATAAAAGTCTAGAAGGTTTTGTATTTATAGGAAGAAAAACCTCATCATCATGTCGATTGTTTGTAAAAGTCATCAATGAAATTACTTTTGAAAAAGAAATAAATATAAAATATTTTGATACAGATAAATATAAGAACTCAAAATATTATGATGAAATATTAGAAAAATATCAAATAGATCAAGTGCCTTATATGGTATTGGTAAAAGAAGATGGTAGTTTTGAAACTTTTGACAAAAAAAATATTGATAAGGGCGAATTATTTAAAGATTGGTTAGTAAAAAATAGGGAGAAATAAAAAAAATTCCAATTTAAAAAGGCGAAAAAATAGACAAAAAGCTTGACAAAAACACGATTTCGGTGTATTATAATTTCGTATGAAAAAAGTTCCTAATACTTTTGACATAATCGCAGATCCTGAGGGCGATTAATAAATGTCAGGACGAGTAAAGCCGCCACCTATCCGAGCGGTTTCAAAATAGATAGGCAAAATATTTAAGGAGGAACTTGATGAAAAATCAAAAGACATATGTACCAACAAAGTCAACAATTGAACCAAAATGGTATGTAGTTGATGCAACTGACATGGTTTTAGGTAGACTTGCAAGCCAAGTTGCAGCAATTATTAGAGGAAAACACAAACCAACATTTACTCCAAACATGGACACAGGTGACTATGTAATAGTAGTAAATGCTGAAAAAGTCGTTCTTACTGGAAACAAAGAATACCAAAAAGAATACAAAAGATATTCTGGATATGCAGGTGGATTAAAAACTACAACTTACCAAGATATGATGGACAAACATCCAGAAAGAATTGTAGAACATGCTGTAGTAGGTATGCTTCCACACAACAAATTAGGTAGACAAATGGCCAAAAAACTTAGGGTTTATGTAGGTGAAAATCACAATCACGAAGCTCAAAACCCAGAAGTTTTGGACTTAAAGTAAGGAGGACTTAGATGGCAGATATTATATATCAAGCTACAGGTAGAAGAAAAACTTCAGTAGCAAGAGTTACAATGAAACCAGGTAGCGGAGAATTAAAAGTTAATGGAAGAGATCTTGATGATTATTTTTCTTATGATACATTAAAAATCATAGCAAAAGCACCATTAAAATTAACAGAAAATGAATCAACTTATGACATTAAAGTTAATGTACAAGGTGGAGGATTTAACGGACAAGCTGGAGCAATCAGACACGCTATAGCAAGAGCTTTACTAGAAGTAAATCCTGATTATAGACAAGCTCTTAAAAGAGCAGGTTTTCTTACAAGAGACCCAAGAAAAAAAGAAAGATACAAATACGGTCAAAAGAAAGCAAGAAAATCTTCACAATTCTCAAAAAGATAAGAAGTATTTTACAAACAAGGAATTTTTATTCCTTGTTTTTTTGTGGGAAAAATCAAAAGATAATTTTAAAAAGGGATTTTGTTAGTAAAATAATTTTAATTTAGACTTGCCAAATAAAAGTAAAAGATTTAATTAATTTATTTTATAAAATAAATTCGGAGCGTAGACAAACCCTCAAGCACGAATATCTGACTCCAAAAATTGTTGATTTCTAAATTTTAAAATTCTAAAATCGCAAACTCGCTAACGCTCGAACAGTGCGATTTTTAACGAATTTTTAAATTTGAAATCAAATCAATTTTTTCCGTATGATATTCTTAGCATGAGGATTTGTATACTTTGGCAACAGTATGACAAGGAATTTTTATTCCTTGTTTTTTGTGGGAAAAATTATTTTTTTGGAAAAGAAATTATATATTTATTTTCAAAAATTTTCACTCAAAAAAATCTATAGTAAAATGTAAGGAGAAAGGACTTTAGTATGGATTTTAAAAAGTTATTTAAATTATTTTTGCACACACTTTATTTGTCTGCCTTTACTTTTGGTGGTGGCTATGTAATTTTATCTTTGATGGAATCTACTTTTGTAAAAAAATTGGGATGGATTAATAAGGAAGAGATGCTTGATATGACGGCTATTGCTCAATCTTCTCCTGGGGCTGTGGCTATTAACGCATCAATTTCTGTTGGTTATAAATTATTTGGTTTTGTTGGTGCTTTGGTTGCAACTTTGGGGACTCTTATTCCGCCTCTTGTAATTATTTCTGTAATTTCTTATTTTTATAATGCTTTTATTTCTAATAAATATATTGCTTTGATTTTAAAAGGAATGCAAGCGGGCGTTGGGGCTTTGATTATAAATGTTGTGATTGATATGTCAAAAGATGTAATTATTGGCAAGGGATTTTTAATTTATGGAATATTTTTTATTTCTTTTGTCTTGAATGTTTTCTTTGATGTAAATATTATTTATATTATCACTGGACTTATTTTGTTTGGTATTATTTACTCTTTTGTTGAAAGGAAAAAAATATGTTAATTAAATTATTTATAAGTTTTTTTAAGGTCGGACTTTTTTCTTTTGGAGGTGGCTATGCTGCTCTTCCTCTTATTCAAGAAGAGGTTGTGAATTTAAATTCTTGGCTTAGTATAAGTGAATTTAATAATTTAATTACAATCAGTCAAATGACTCCAGGACCGATTGCTATTAATTCTGCATCTTTTGTTGGTACAAGGGTTTATGGTTTAAGTGGGGCAATTGTTGCAAGTCTTGGCTGTGTGACTCCTTCTTTTATAATTGTAGGAACTATTTCTTATTTTTATAATAAGTATAGAAATCTTGATACGATGCAAAGTGTTTTGGGGTTTTTGAGACCTGCTGTTGTGTCTATGATTTTGGCGGCTGGAATTTATATATTAAAAACTGCTTTTTTTGATGTAAATAAAATTTCTTTTGAAAATCTTGATAGTAGTATGGTTATTTTGTTTTTTTTGATGCTTTTGGCTATTAGAAAGACAAAAATCGACCCTATAATTTTGATGCTTGGTTCTGGTTTTATATATCTTTGTATAAATTTGATTTTGTGAGGTTTTATGGGAAAAATTAATTATAATTTGAAAATGGAAGAGATAATTAAAAGTATAAAAAAAGAGGGTAAAAGACCAAGACTTTTACTTCAAGTTTGCTGTGCTCCGTGTTCTTCAAGTGTTTTAACACGTTTGAGAGAATATTTTGATATAGATATTTACTATTATAATCCAAATATTTATCCGGTAAATGAGCTTAACAAAAGAGTTGAAACTGTAAAAGAGCTTGTGGATGAAATGAATCTTGATTCAAAGGTTATTTTCCCAGAAAATAATCCAGAAGATTTTTATAAATTTGTGGAAAATCGAAAAAATGATCACGAAGGCGGAGATTCTTGTTATAAGTGTTACCAATTAAGGCTTGAAAAATCTGCCAAGTATGCCAAAGAAAATTCTTATGATTATTTTACGACAACTCTTTCGATTTCTCCTTACAAAAATTCAACTTGGCTTAATGAAATTGGAGAAAAATTAGAGGAAAAATATGGGATAAAATATTTGTATTCAGACTTTAAGAAGAAAAATGGCTATAAGGATTCGATAGACCTTTCAAAAAAATATAATTTATATAGGCAAGATTATTGTGGTTGTGTATTTTCATTTAAAGAAATGCAGGAGAAAAAACACGAAAAATAAATGTTATTTTTATCTTACTTTGGGTAATTTTATATAAGGAGAGATAATTATGGCTGATGTATTACTGATAAAAAATTTAAATGAAGACCAATTAAATAGTAAAAGTCTAATACCTGTAACATTTCAAACAAATATAAGCGATAAAGACAAGCTTGTAAATATTTTTAATGTTTTGAAAGATAAAAAATTAGTCGAAAATAAAAAACTAGGGATAAAAAAATCTTCAATTACCTTAGAATTATTCTCTTCAAATATAACAGAAGTAATAAAAGAATTGATAAAAAATGATTTTATGATATATGGGGTATATATATTGTATGATAATTATTTAGGAGGAAAATAATGAGTGAAAAATTACTAGATATGATTAATGAACAAATGAATTTTGAATTACAATCAGCTTATGAATACAAAGCAATGCAAATATATGCTGATGATGAAGAATTCGAAGGATTTGCACATTGGTATGGTCATCAAGTTAGGGAAGAAATTGAACATGCAGAAAAAATGACCAAATTCTTACAAGAAGTAGGATACAAACCAGTTTATAAAACACTAGAAGCACCAAATACAGAATTCAAAGATCTTCTAGACGTTGCAAAACAAGCTTTAGCACACGAAAAAGAAGTTACAAAAAGAATTCACGAAATAGCAAAAGCTGCAAGAGAAGAAGGAGATGAAAGAGTAATTTCATTTATCCAATGGTATGTTGATGAACAAATCGAAGAAGAAGATACATTCAACAAACTAATCACAAGACTTGAAAGAATTAATGGAAATTACGGTGGCCTTTACCTACTTGATGGCCAACTTGCACACAGGGGATAAAAAATAAGGCCAAGTTTAAGCTTGGTCTTTTTTTGTAAGAAAAAATAATATGAAAATAAATTTAAAAGAAAAAAATATGGAGCTTACAGTAAATACCTATGGGGCCTACATAGAAAAATTTACCAAAGAAAAAAAGCCTATATTTTTCCCGAAACTTCTTATAAAAATCAAAAACGAATTAAAAACAAGAGGCGGCATGCATCCATGTCTTCCAAATTTTGGAAAAAGTGAAATAAAAAAATTAGACCAACATGGATTTGGAAGAATTTCATTTTGGGATATAGAAGAAAAAACAGAAAATTCAGTAAAATTAAAATTAGAAGGCAAAGGAGAATACGAAAAATCCATCTATTATATAAAATACAAATTAATAGATAGATCGCTATTGGTAGAGATAGAAATAATAAATAATTCAAATGAAAATTTACCAATAGCTCCCGGCTTTCATCCATATTTTTACGTAGACAAAAATTTTAAAATAAAAAATCTAGACTTAGAAAAAATAGATTTAGAAAAAACATATTTTTTAAAAGAAAAAAAAGCAAGCATAGAAAGCAAATACTATAATATAGATATAGAAAATAATAATTTCCAAGAATTTGCAATTTGGACAGATTTTTATGGAGATTATTTGTGTCTAGAACCTTGCTTAAATGGTCCAAGTTTTACAAAAAAAATAAACAATCCCTATATCCTAAAAGCAAAAGAAAAATTCAAAGAAAATTTCACAATAACAATAAAAGAAAAATAGCCAGCTAGGCTATTTTTTTATTTTTGAAAAAATGGATAAAATAAAGATTTATAACAAAAATAAATATAAATCAATAAAATCAAAGCAAAAAATTAAATAAATTAAAATAAAACTTGAAAAATATAAAAAGGAAGTATAATAAAAATAAGATGGGAGGAAATTATGAACCAACAAGCAGAAAGAGTACTAAGAGTTTTTGTATTAGCCATAATAGCAACGATTATATTAAAACTTTTGGGAGTAGCAATAAAAATAATTTGGTCAGTAGTAATACCCTTATTTGTTATATATTTCCTATACAAAGTTTTGATAAAAAAAGAAGACATATTTAGATAAAGGTAAAAAAATGAAAGATAAAAATCAAATTATAAAAATAATCCTAGGAATTTTAGGCATAATACTAGGATTTAAAATATTAAAAATAATATTTTCAATAATATTTGCCCTACTAATACCAGTTTTTATAGGAGGAGGACTAATCCTTATCCCAATCTTACTTTTAATAATTCCTCTAGGAATATTATCAGCAATAGGATACGCTATCTACAAATTTTTCCTAAAAGAAAAGTCTGTGTGGTAAAAAATATCCCAAAATCAAAAAAAGATTTTGGGGTATTTTTTTAAATTTATATTTCATTAAAAACAAATTTTTCTATCGCCTCGCCTACTGCGCCTTGGTTGTTTGTTGCTTTTGTTGTGTATTTTGATATGTCTTTTAATAAAAGATGGGCGTTTTGGACTGCTGCGGAATAGCCTGCTTCTTCTAGCATTTCTTTGTCGTTGTAATTATCTCCTATTGTTAGGACGTTTTCCATTCCTATTCCATAGTGAGCGCACAATTTTTCTAGGGCTTTTGCCTTGTTTACATTTTTTCTGTTTATTTCCATGAAGGTATCTGATGAGTAGGATATTGAAATATCCCAATTACATATTCTTGCTATATCTTCTTCTAGGCTCATTAGATAGTTTAGGTTGGAATTTTTTATTATTACTTTTACTATTATTTCTTTGTCTAGATTTTTAATGTCTTTTGCTTTTTGGACAAATTTGTAGATATTTTTGTCATAATTTCCCTCTACCTCGTTTCCGTTTGCAAAAACATAGCAGTGTTTATCGGTATAAATTTCAAAATGTACTCCTACTTCGTTGCAATAATCTGAAATTTCAACTGCTTTTTTGTAATCTATTGGGGATGCTTCTACAACTTTTTTTGTTACATTGTCCATTATTATCCCGCCATTACAAAGGATTGAAAATCTATCTTCTTTTACATTATCGATTTGCTCTAGTATATCAAATAGTTGGTAGGGGCCACGACCTGTTGCTGTTGTAATTATTATTCCTATTTCCTGGGCTTTTTTTATAGCGTCTATATTTCTTTTGTGAATGGTCTTATCGTCTGATAAGAGGGTTTCGTCGCAATCTGTTGCTATTAATTTTATCATAAACTCTCCTTTCTAACTTTATACCCAAAGTCTTTTTTTATTCTGTAATTTTCAAATATAAAAAAACGTGCATTAAAAACACACGCCTAAAAATTTATTTATTTTTTAAAAATTCAATTATATCATTTGATTCGTACATGTATTCTCCATCATGGAAAAGGCATGGTACTTGTCTTTTGCCGCCTTTTTCGATTAATTCTTTCATAGCGTCTCTATCTTCGTTTATATTTACTATTTGAATTTCTATATTATTTTCTTCCATAAAATTTTCAACTTTCCTGCAGTGAGGACAAGCTGTTCCTACAAACAATTTATATTCTGACATATATTCTCCTTAAAATAAATTTCAAAATTTTTCCAATTTATATTATTATACTAATAGAAAGGAAGTTTTAAAGGTGAAAAAATGAAAGATAAGATTTTAAAATTTATAAGGCTTATTCTTGTTATAGTTATAATTGTATGTTTATTCCTTCTTGGTAGAAGGGGATATGACTATTATAAAAATTATAAGAATAACAAACATATATCAGATATAGTAAAAAATGTTGAGAAAGATCAAAGTGAAAATGGCTCAAATGATAATTTAAATGATTTTGAAAAATTAGAAAAGAAATATATGGCTATTTTGAAAAAATTGCAAAAAGAAAATTCGGATATTGTAGCTTTTTTGGAAATTCCTGGAACTTATATTTCTTATCCAATCTTCCAAGCCAAAGATAATAATTTTTATTTGAGAAAAGGAATTGACAAAAATTATGATATAGCTGGTTCTATTTTTATGGATTACATGAATGATCCTAAAATCAATGATGACAATAGTGTAATATATGGACATCATTTGGATGATATAAAATCTATGTTTACAGGTCTTGATGGCTACAGAAAAAATGATTTTGCTCAAAGCCACAGGACAATATATATTACAACAAATGAAGGTTTAAGAGAATATCAAGTTTTTGCAGCTTATGGTATTCCGTCAAATTATGATTATAGGACTTTAGATTTTGAGGACAAAGAAGAAAAATTGAAATATTTTGACAAGTTAAAATCAAATTCTGAAAATGAACTTGAAACCCGTGATTTTAAGGAAGATGATACCATAATTACCCTTTCAACTTGTCAATATGATTACAAAGACCAAAGACTTGCAGTTCACGCTCTAAGAATAAAGTAAGGAAAAAAATGAATAGATATATAGAAGAAAATAAAAATAAATTAAACATAAAAGAAGAAAAGGGTCAATTGATTTTTTATCATGAATCTTTTGACCCAAAAGATATTTTTACCTGCGGCCAATGTTTTAATTTTTTTGAGGAAGAAGATGGATCATTTACTGCAGTTTTTTTGGGAAAAATTATAAATCTCAAAAAAGAAGGGGAAAAAATAATTATAGACAATGTAAGTGAAGAAGAATTTTATGATATTTTCTACGATTATTTTGACCTTGGTGTAAATTATGAAGATATAAAAGAAAAAATTTCTCTAGATGATACCCTAAAAGAGGCTACAGAATATGGGGCGGGAATTAGAATATTAAATCAAGAATTTTTTGAAACCCTAATTTCTTTTATAATTTCAGCCAACAACCAAATCCCAAGAATTAAAAAAGCTGTGAGAATAATTTCTGAAATGTATGGGGATTATATTGGAGAATATAAAGGAAGAAAATATTATTCTTTCCCAAGTCCAGAAAATTTATCCAAAGCAAGGCCAGAAGATTTAAGAGAAAAGGCAAGAGTTGGTTTTCGTGATAAAAGAATAGTTGAAACGGCAAAAATAATTAATGAAGGATTTTTTGATTTTGAAAAAGATATAAAAATGCCTACAGAAGATTTAAGGAAAAAACTCCAAGAACTTCCTGGAGTTGGACCAAAAGTTGCCGATTGTATAATGCTTTTTGCCTTTCACAAAAGAGAAACTTTCCCGGTTGATGTTTGGATAAAAAGAGTTATGGAATTTTTATTTATAAAAGAAGAAGTTCCAAAAAAACAAATTTCTGCCTACGCTGATAAATATTTTGGAGAAAATGCAGGTTATGTCCAACAATATTTGTTCTATTATGGCAGAGAAAATTCAATCGGCAAATAAAACTTGCATTATTTTAAATTACTTGTATATTTAAATTAGAGCTTAGCAGTCAAAGACAAAGAGTGCTAAAAGGAGGAAATAAAATGAACTTAAAACCAATCGGTGAAAGAGTAGTTATAAAAAAATTAGAAGCAGAAAAGAAAACCCAATCTGGCATAGTTTTACCAGAATCTGCACAAGAAAAACCACAATACGCAGAAGTTGTTGCAATTAGCAATGATATTTTAAATGACCAAGACAAAAAAGATTCCTTAAAAGAAGGAGATAAGGTAATTTATTCTCAATATGCAGGAACTGATGTAAAAATTGACGGCGAAAATTACGTAGTTTTAGCATACAAAGACGTATTAGCAGTAGTAGAATAGGAGAAAATTATGGCAAAAGATATAAATTATGGAAAAAGCGCAAGAGATGGTCTTGAAAGAGGAATTGATAAATTAGCAAATGCTGTAAAAGTTACTCTTGGACCAAAAGGAAGAAATGTAGTTTTAGATAAATCATACGGAGCACCAACAATCACAAACGATGGTGTAACAATTGCCCAAGAAATCGAACTTGAAGATAGGTTTGAAAATATGGGAGCTCAACTTGTAAAAGAAGTTGCAACAAAAACAAATGATGTGGCAGGAGATGGAACAACAACAGCAACAGTTCTTGCTCAAGCGATTATAAAAGAAGGACTTAAAAACTTAGCTGCAGGAGCAAATCCAGTAGTTTTAAATAAGGGACTTAAAAAAGCAAGTAGTGAAGTTGTATCTTACATCAAAGAATCTTCAAAAGAAGTAGAAGATAAAAAAGCAATCGAACAAGTAGGAACAATCTCATCAGCAGATCCAGAAATAGGTAAATTTATTGCAGATGCTATGGAAAAAGTAGGAAATGATGGGGTAATCACAGTAGAAGAATCCAAAACAACCGACACCTACCTTGACGTAGTAGAAGGAATGCAATTTGACAAGGGATATTTATCCCCATATATGGCAACCGACAACGAAAAAATGGTAGCAGACCTTGACGATCCATATATACTTGTAACAGACAAAAAAATCTCAAGTATCCAAGAAATCCTACCACTTCTTGAAGAAATTGTTCAATCATCAAAACCACTTTTAATAATTGCAGATGATGTAGACGGAGAAGCTTTAACAACACTTGTTCTAAACAAATTAAGAGGAACCTTCAACGTAGTTGCAGTAAAAGCACCAGGCTATGGAGATAGAAGAAAAGAAATGCTAGAAGATATAGCAATTCTTACAGGCTCAAAAGTAATTTCAGAAGACCTATCAATGGAATTAAAAGAAGCTACAATAGAAGATCTTGGATCAGCTAAAAAAGTTAAAGTTGACAAAGACCACACAGTAATTGTAGAAGGAAAAGGCGACAAAGAAGCCCTAGCTGAAAGAGTAGAAAAAATCAAAGGTCAAATCGAAGCAAGTGACTCAGAATACGACAAAGAAAAATACCAAGAAAGAGTAGCAAAACTTGCAGGCGGAGTTGCAGTAATAAATGTAGGAGCTGCAACAGAAACAGAAATGCAAGATAAAAAATACAGAATCGAAGATGCCCTATCAGCAACAAGAGCTGCAGTTGAAGAAGGAATAGTTGCAGGTGGTGGAACAGTTCTAATAGAAGCTATCAAAAAAGTTCAAGCTCTAGAAGAAAAATTAGAAAATGACGAAAAAACAGGAGCAAAAATAATAGAAAGAGCTCTAGAAGCACCACTAAGACAAATCGTAGAAAATGCAGGAATGGACGGATCAGTTGTACTTGAAAATGTAAAAAAATCAGATAAAAACAACGGTTACGATGCCTACGATGATGAATACGTAAATATGTTTGAAAAAGGAATCGTAGAACCAACAAAAGTAACAAGATCAGCCCTAGAAAATGCAGTAAGTATAGCAAGCATGATTTTAACAACAGAAGCAGCAGTGGCAGATATAAAAGAAGAAAAACCAGAAATGCCACCACAAATGCCAATGGGATATTAATATAAATATGCTCTTGCAAGACAATAGTATTGTTTTGCAAGAGTTTTTTTATTTTTAAAATTAAATTTATAATTTTTGAAGCATTAAAATAAAAATATTTTTTGAAATTTAAAGATTATAATTTACAATTGATTTATATTTATTAACAATACTATAATAAGCAAAAAAATATTTTAATAAGGTAATTATCTAGTATAAAAAAGTTTAAAAATATGGTATAATTTTGTAAATGAACAAAATATAATAATTTTTTACAAGCTAATAAAATTTTTAAAAAATTCCTTGTAAAAAATATTCAAAAACAAGTATATTTATACGGGGGGGTAGCAATCAGTTCATTTAAAATTTGTAGGATTGTTGCACGTTAAATGTTTTTAAAAAACGTTTACAAAAACTAGCTGAAACACAAATTTGACTTGTATTTGTGATTTATGCTAATGAAAAAGAGGAGAATTATGAGAAGGGAGAATAAAAATCCAAGAAAGATTTTGTTTTCTGTATTAATTGCTATTGCTTTTGTAGTTTTAGCTGGTATTAAATTAGGTTATGCTAATATAATATCTCCAAAACAAGGAATCAATGAGTATCATTTCTATAATGATACAATAGAAAACAAAGATTCAGCTAAAGAAATACAAAAACAAATCATTCTTGATGGAAAAGAAATATCTGATCCTGGCCATGTATTTAAAGACAAAGATAAAGTTTTATTAAAATGGCAAGATGAAGAAGGTAACGATATTGAATTTGATACGCCAATAGAGATTAAAGGTAACGACAAAAAAATAATTAATGTTTACCCAGTTTTCAAAAACCAAGTAGTAATAACTTACTACATAAGTGGCAGTACAAATGATAGAGTTTATATGACTGACACCATCACTGATGCTAGTTCTTATAAACTACCAGTGGATCCTACAATTTATGATGCTAATAAATACTTCGTAAATTGGTCAGAAACTAAAGACGGAAAATCTGGTGTTTATGATGAGGAATCATTGAAAAAAGATATTGCAGCAGGAAAAACTGACATTAAACTTTATGCGATTACAGAGTTTAAACACAAGGCAACATTTATAACAGGAGACGGCGCAAGCTTCCAAGATCAAATACTTGCAGATGATGGTGGCAAGCTTGACAAAATGCCAGAAAAACCTACAAGAGCAGGCTATGAATTTAGCCATTGGTCTTTGACAGAAGATGGAGATCCTGTTGATCTTAATACTCTAGTGTTAGACAAAGACATTAATGTTTATGCTGTATGGAAACCAGTTGTAGTTGACTATAAATTTAAAGTTATGGTCCAAAATATAAATGATGATGGCTACACTTTCCATGAAATAATATCAGCAAGAGGACTTAATGGAGAAAAAACAAGCCTACCTTTTAAAGGAAGTGAAAATCCAGATCCTAAAGTTGCTCCATCTGGTCCAATAGTTGAAGATATTGCTAAGCTAACAGAAAAAGATGGTAGATTTAATGATAGCTACAACAGTAAAGACGAAAATGGACAAATGGATCACACCTATACTAATCCTCAAACCCTAGATTATTTAGGCTTCCATTTAAACGAAGAAAAAACAAAACAAGCTTTTGAAACAATAAAAGCTGATGGCAGTACAGTTGTGCCTGTCTATATGGATAGAAATGTTCATACTATATGGGTCTATAAAAATGCAAGTGGAACTAGTTATTATCAAGCTAATTGGGTCAATGCTACAGATGAAAACGGAAATATTCACGTAGATTTGCGTTACGGTCAAAGTTCTGAAACATGGTTTGACAAGCTAAATAAAGATTATATTTATTACAAGGATAAAAGCATAGGATCTTTCTATACTAAAGCCCCGGTAATGGGTGATAAAGATGTTTATATGTATAGAGTTTATGCTAAAGGTCAAGGATTCCAATTGCGTTTTGTTGAATGGGATCCAAGTAAATTTAATGCACAAATAAATAGCGGATCACTAGACCAATTGAAAGCTACTCTTGGCACCATGAAAGAAATAGGCGATAGAGTAAAATTCGAAAATACAGAACATTATGTCACTTACTACGGAAGAAATTACAGAGTATTTGAACCTAGTGATGGTATGTGGGCTAGTAAAACAAATACTTGGGTAGATGAGACTGACCATGTAGATGACATAAAAGGATTCCAACCTAAAACTGGAGATATGTCAGCTGATGGTTTGCAATCAGTAAATGTAAATAATCCTGCCTTTAGAGATTATATGTTTACTCCAAAAGGTTATGGTGGATATTTTAATTACACAGGAACAAAATATATAGATAATGGTTCTTATGTAGGTTTCTTATTCTACAAACGCAAAACTTATAATATAATTTATTACTCTGGAAATAAGAAATTAGCTTCAAATCCTTACAAATATGAAGCTGATACAAGCGATTTTGGACTTGATTATAAAATAGGAGAAACCAAAAATCCTGACAATCCTAATCAAGTATTTATGGGTTGGTATGAAGACTCATCATTTAGCGTAGAACACAAACATGAAGATGGAGCAAAAATGCCTGCTCATGACATTACAGTCTATGCAAAATGGGATTCTCGTCAATACGAAGTAACCTTCCACACCAACCAAGATGACTATGAAAAAGATATAGAAAAAATAACAGAAATTCCTGAAGATGACACTCTTTATGATGGAAAATATAAAGATGCCAAAGTTAGCGAAGAGAATTTCCCTCAACCAGTTAAGCCAAAAGACGCAACAGAATTTTTGGGTTGGTATGAGAAAAATAAAAATGGTAGATTTGTAAAAGCAAATCTTCACAAACCAATTAAAAATAATGATACTCACTTATATGCTAAGTGGAAATATGATTATTTAGAATTAAAATATGATTTGAACTTACCGGCTACTGACAAAGTTGAAGGAAAAGCTCCAACAGATTCAAACTCTTATATCAAAGATGCCAAAGCACAAGCAACAGATGTAGGAAATGTTAAAGTAAATGGTGGCAAAAAAGTTTTCGTAGGTTGGAGTGAAACAAAAGATGGTTCTAGCGGACTAATTCTACCAAGCGAAACTGTCCTAATGGATAAAAGTAAAACTTTATATGCTCAATGGAAAGAAATTCCAGATCTACCAACTACAAAAGTAACCTATGATGCAAACGGTGGAGTTGGCGACCAATATGTAGTTGAAGAAATCATTACAAATGATTCTCATAAAGTCTTAGGAAACGGCGAAGGCGAAAAAATTAATTACACCCGTGAAGGTTATGTATTTAAGGGATGGAATAGAGATAAAAACGCAACAAAAGCTGAATTCCAAAAAGATGATGAAGTTACTGTAAATAGTTTAGATGAAAGCAAAAATAATTATATCTATGCTATCTGGGCTCCTATCATCAATTACACAACTGATGGTAATGGACAAGTTAAGGAAGATGAAAACTTTGTAGATAATACAAAAGAAGAAGTTGAACTTAAATCAAATCCAAAAGGAACCGAAACAAAAGCAAAAGAAGGATATAAATTTAGCCATTGGACAGCAGATAAAGAAATTACACTAAATGATGGAACAAAAATTCCAGTGGGAGAAAAAATTACTGAAGAACAATTAAAACAAGCAGTAATCACAGAACCTTTAACCTTTACAGCTAATTTTGTAAAAGATGCACCTAACGAATTTAATGTAACACACGAATTTAAAGTTGCAAAAGATTCTCCAATAAAAGAAATGCCAGCTGATATTAAAATAGCTGTCTATTCTCAACTTCCAGACGATAAAAAAGCAGAAGATGGCAAAACAACAACCCCAGGAGAATTAAAAAATCCAGAAAACGTAGAAGACAAAACAAATGACGGTGTTTGGAAATTCGAAGGCTTCAAAGATCAAAATCCAGATACAAAAGATGTTGACGCAAAAGTAAACGGAGCTGATGTAACATTCGAAGGAACATGGAAATTCACACCAAACAAACACAAAGTAACTTATGAATACGTTAGTGGAACAGAAGGTAAAGAATTACCAGAAGCATTAAAAGCGAAAGCACCAAAAGAAGTAACAGGAAAAGTCAAAGGTAATACAGTAACATCCCCAGTTCCAACAGGCGATGACGCTACATTTAGAGATGATAAAAACAAAGGAACTTGGACATTCAAATCATACGATAAG
>NZ_KV808714.1:18563-21871 GCF_001812365.1 Anaerococcus sp. HMSC065G05 | reverse complement strand
ACAAAGACGAAAACGTAAAAGGAACATGGGAATTTACCCCAGATCCAGAACCAGGAAAATACAACGTAACCCACAAATTTGTAAGTAAAGATCCAAACAAAGAACTTCCTAAAGAAGTACTTGCTCTTGTACCAGCAGATCAAACTGGCAAAGTTAAAGGCGATGTAGTAAAACCAACAGAACCACAAACAAAAACAGTTAATGTTGAAGATGGTACTTGGACTTTTGTAGAATATGACAAAAATCAAGAAACTATCGATAACAAGGATGTTGAGTTTACAGGAACATGGGAATTTACTCCAAAAACTACTCCTACTGATTACAATGTAAATCATAAATTTGTTTCATCAACAGAAGGCAAAGCTCTTCCAAAAGCAGTTACAGATTTAACACCAGACCAACAAACTGGTAAGAAAGATGGAGAAACTGTAACACCAACTGCACCAAAAGAAACAACTGTAGAAGATGCAGGCAATGATGGAACATGGAAATTTGAAGGCTACGATAAAGATAGCAAAACTATTGATAAGTCTGATGTGACATTTGAAGGAAAATGGAAATTCACACCAAACAAACACAAAGTAACCTACGAATACGTAAGTGGAACAAAAGGTAAAGAATTACCAGAAGCATTAAAAGCAAAAGCACCAAAAGAAGCAACTGGAAAAGTAAAAGGCGATAAAGTAACATCCCCAGTTCCAGAAGGAAAAGACGCTGAATTTAGAGATGAAACAAACAAGGGAACTTGGACATTCAAATCATACGATAAGAATGAAGTAGAAATTACAAACAAAGACGAAAACGTAAAAGGAACATGGGTATTTACACCAGATGCTGAGCCAAATAAATACAACGTAAAACACGAATTTGTATCCGCAACAGAAGGCAAAACTCTTCCACAAGCCGTAAAAGAACTAACACCAAAAGATCAAACAGGCAAAGAAGATGGAAGTGTTGTTAAACCAACAGAGCCAGAAAAAACAAAAGTAGCAGATACAGAAAACGATGGAACATGGACATTCGAAGGCTACAAAGATCAAGATAAAACTACAGACGAAGTAGATGCAAAAGTAAATGGAGCTGACGTAAAATTCGAAGGCGAATGGAAATTCACACCAAACGAACATCAAGTAACTTACAAGTTTGAAAGTGAAGATCCAACAAAACCTCTTCCTAAAGAAGTGACAGATCTACTTCCAGATCCAGAAAAAGGAAAGGTTAAGGGTGATAAAGTAACACCAACGAAACCTATTCCAGAATCAATCACAACTAAAGATGGTGTATGGACCTTTGTTAAGTATGACAAAGACAGTGAAACTGTTGATAATAAAGACCTTGTATTTACAGGAACTTGGAAATTCTCTCCAAAACCTGTTCCAACTACTTACAAGGTAAACCATCAGTTTAAATCAGCAACAAAAGGAAAAGACCTTCCACAAGCAGTAAAAGATCAACTTCCAGATCAACAAACTGGTATAGAAGACAAAAGCACTGTAACACCAACTGCTCCTAAAAAGGAAAAAGTAGAAGATACAGACAATGACGGAATATGGAAATTCAAAGGCTACAAAGACCTAGATGAAAATACCGAAAAAGTAGATGCTAAGGTTGATGGTGCTGATGTAATGTTTGAAGGAAGTTGGGAATTTACACCAAACAAACACAAAGTAACATACGAATACGTAAGTGGAACAGAAGGTAAAGAATTACCAGCCGAATTAAAAGCAAAAGCACCAAAAGAAGTAACCGGCAAAGTAAAAGGCGATAAAGTAACATCCCCAGTTCCAGAAGGAAAAGATGCTGAATTTAGAGATGATAAAAACAAGGGGACTTGGACATTCAAATCTTTTGACAAAAATTCAGTAGAAATTTCTAACCAAGACGAAAAAGTTACAGGAACTTGGGTATTTACACCAGATCCAGAATACAAAGTAGAACATAAATTTGTATCATCAACAAAAGGAAAAGACCTTCCAAAAGCTGTTACAAATTTAACACCAAAAGATCAAACTGGTAAGAAAGATGGAGAAACTGTAACACCAACTGCTCCAAAAGAAACAAAAGTAGAAGACAAGACAAATGATGGAACATGGACATTCGAAGGCTATGATAAAGATAGTAAAACTATTGATAAATCTGATGTAACATTCGAAGGAAAATGGAAATTTACACCAAATAAACACGAAGTAATTCACAAATTTGTAAGTAAAGATCCAAATAAAAAACTTCCTAAAGAAGTAACTGATCTTCTACCAGCAAATCAAACTGGAAAAGTAAAAGGCGATGAAGTAACACCAACAGAGCCAAAAACAAAAACAGTTAAAGTAAAAGATGGAACTTGGAAATTTGTAAGTTACGATAAAGAAAACAAAAAAGTAGAAGATAAAGATGTAGAATTCACAGGAACATGGGAATTTATTCCAGATGTAGTTACAGAATATGTCGATGAAAATGGTAAGACTATAGCTCCTAAGGAAGATGGTACAAAACCTAATAAAGAGATCGATGGATATAAATTTGTAAAAACTGAAAAAGATGATAAAGGTAATACAAAACATATCTACAAGAAGAAAGTCACACCACCTGCTGATGTAGTTACAGAATACGTCGATGAAGATGGTAATACTATTGCTCCAAAAGAAAATGGTAAACAAACTAATAAAGATATCGACGGTTATGAATTTGTAAAAACCACAACTGATGATAAGGGTAATACAAAACATATCTACAAGAAAAAAACCACTCCTAGTCCATCTATAGTTACTAAATTTGTAGATGAAAAAGGAAATCCTCTTGCTAAGGATGAAGATGGAAAACAAGATAAAAAAGATTTTCCAGGATATGAATTTGTCGAAACTAAAAATGACAAAGACGGTAATGTAGTTCACGTTTATAAATTAATTCCTACTACAACTGTAGAAACAAGATATGTGGATACAGAAGGTAAGCAAATACTAGCTGATAAAGCAGGAACACATGATCCATCAACTATAGAAGGATATCAATTTGTAAAAA
The DNA here is from genome assembly GCF_001812365.1 of Anaerococcus sp. HMSC065G05. Taxonomy (NCBI): domain Bacteria; kingdom Bacillati; phylum Bacillota; class Tissierellia; order Tissierellales; family Peptoniphilaceae; genus Anaerococcus; species Anaerococcus sp. HMSC065G05. The sequence goes on along the minus strand of NZ_KV808714.1, from coordinate 18,856 downwards.
CAGAAAAAGATGAAAAGGGTAATACCGTTCATATTTACAAAAAACTTGCACCTGTTCCAAAAGTTGAGACAAGATATGTTGATGAAAATGGCAACCAACTACTTCCACCAAAAGAAGGAACACAAAATCAAGTAAATATTGATGGCTACGATTATGTAAGTACAAATAAAGATAATAATGGTAATACAATTCATGTTTACAAGAAAAAACCTATCCAAGATGTAGAAACAAGATATGTGGACACAGAAGGTAATCAAATACTTGCTGATAAAGCAGGAACACATGATCCATCA
>NZ_KV808714.1:0-18463 GCF_001812365.1 Anaerococcus sp. HMSC065G05 | reverse complement strand
TAATGGTAATACAATTCATGTTTACAAGAAGAAAGTTATTACACCAGATGTTGTAACTAAGTATGTTGATGAAAATGGAAATGAAATTGCTGACACTCAAAAAGGAAAACATCCAAGCAAAAATATCGAAGGATATGAAATAATAACTACAAAATCAGATGAGAAGGGAAATATAATCTATGTTTATAGAAAGAAACCTGATCCAACAAAAGTAGTTACTAAGTTTGTAGACGAAAAAGGTAATCCTATCGCAAAAAGTGAAGATGGTAAAAAACCTAAGAAAGATATAAAAGGCTATGAGTTTGTAAAAACTGAAACAGATAAAGACGGCAATACTATTCATATCTACAAGAAGAAAGAAAATACTTCAAAAGTAGTTACTAAATTTGTAGATGAAAAAGGTAATCCTATCGCAGAAAGTGAAGATGGTAAAAAACCTAAGAAAGATATAAAAGGCTATGAGTTTGTAAAAACTGAAACAGACAAAAATGGCAATACTATTCATATCTATAAGAAAAAATCTTCATCTGCAGAAAATAAATATAAAGTAACTCACAAATTTGAATCATCTACACCAGGTAAATCTCTACCAAAAGAAATTTTAGACCTTCTTCCAAAAAATCAAGATGGAATAGAAAATGGTAGAAAAGTTTCTCCTACAAAACCTTCTAAATTAGAAGTTAAAGTAAAAGATGGTACTTGGGTATTTGAAGGATATGATAAAGACAGTAGCATAGTCAATAATAAGGATGTAAATTTCACAGGAAAATGGAAATTTGTTCCAAACAAAATAGGCAAAATAAAAGTTTCAACTGGAACAAATTCTAGAAGCAAATCAAATGTTAAGACTGGAATAGAAGGTTCTTCTAATCTTATATTTGTCTTAATTGGATCGGCATTTGCTCTATACAAAAATAAAAAAAATAAATATTAAAATATTTATTAATAAGGAATAAGCTAAGAGATATAAAAGTATCTAGCTATAAAAAGGCGAGGAAATTAAAAATCCTCGTCTTTTTTGTGCATAATATTTATGAAATCAATATAAAATTAAAATATTTGGAAAGTTTGATGGAATAATTGATGTATATTTTAGTATATTTTTTTGTAGATTACAAATTTTAGATGCAAATCATTTTATTTTATCTAGGTGCAGAGGGAAAACTATATCATAAATCAAATAACTGTAAAAATTTTATAAAATTTAAAAAATGTCCTTTATTTTAAATAAATATAAATTTTATAATCTTTGAACTTACAAGATTTAAAATAAATTTTGAAAAAAATCTCAAAGAATAAAAATATATTTTTAAAATCATAAATAAAGTTGACATGAAAACGTAAAACTGATATTATTTAGTTGATCTTAAGATCAATATTATTCATTTCAAGGAGGAAAAATAGAAATGAAGAAACTAGGTTTATTGCCAAGACTAATTATTGCAATCATTCTAGGTATTTTAATTGGGCTTGCAGGTCAAAAAGTTGACGTTTTAAAAATCTTAGTTAGAATACTAATTACTTTTAATGGTCTATTTGGCAACTTCTTAGGATTTGTTATTCCACTAATTATTATGGGATTTGTAATTCCAGGTATAGCAGATCTTGGAGATTCAGCAGGAAAGACACTAGCAATCACAGCAGGTATTGCATATTTGTCAACAATTATCTTTGGAACTATTACATATTTTGTAGGCAGCGTTGTTCTTCCTAACTTTATTAAAAAGGGAGCAATCTCATTTGATCCAGAGAAAAACTCAGGAAAAGCTCTAGAAAAAATATTTGAATCACCAATGGATCCAGTATTTTCTGTTACAACAGCACTTATCATTTCATTTATACTAGGTGTTGGTATAGCAGCAGCTAAAGCTGAAGTTCTTAAAAAAGCAGTTCATGAATTCTCTGATATTATTACAAAATTAATATCAAATGTTGTAATTCCATTATTGCCATTCCACATTTGTGGTATTTTTGCTAACATGGCTTATGAAGGAACTGTAGCAGTAGTATTATCAGTATTCGCAAGAGTATTTATCATGGTATTGATACTACACTATCTAACAATTACTGCACAATTTACAATTGCAAGTTCAATGTCAGGTGGAAATCCATTCTCAAAAATCAAGACTATGATTCCAGCTTACATGACAGCTATAGGAACACAATCATCTGCAGCAACAATCCCAGTTACACTTAACCAAACTTATAAATTAGGTGTAAACAAAGGTATAGCAGACTTTGTAATTCCACTTTGTGCAACAATTCACTTATCAGGTTCAACAATCACATTAACATCTTGTTCATTATCAATTCTTATGCTTAATGGATCAGATGTAGGATTCCAACACATGTTCCCATTCATCCTTATGCTAGGTGTTACAATGGTAGCAGCACCTGGAGTTCCAGGAGGAGCAGTAATGGCAGCACTAGGTATTCTTCAATCAATGCTAGGATTTACAGAACCTATGACAGCATTAATTATTGCATTATATGTTGCTCAAGATTCATTTGGTACAGCATGTAATATCACAGGCGATGCTGCAATAGCTTGTATAGTAAATAAAATTTCAGGATTCAAATTAGATCCAGAAGCTAATGCAGAATACATTGATGAACTAGTTAAGCAATAAAAAAATAGAACTCTTTTGAGTTCTATTTTTGAGCTTATGATCTTAAGACAATTAATTATGAAAATTTATTAAAAAGGAGTAATTTTTATGACGATAAAGAGAAGAAAAGTTACCATGGATGGTAACACAGCAGCAGCTCACGTATCTTACGCTTTTAGTGAAGTTTCAGCTATATATCCTATAACTCCATCTTCACCAATGCCAGAATTTATAGACAAATGGGCAGCAAATGGAAGATTAAATTTATATGGAAATCCAGTTTCAGTTACAGAAATGCAACATGAAGCAGGAGCAGCAGGAGCAGTTCACGGATCACTTGCAGCAGGAGCACTTACATCTACATACACAGCAAGTCAAGGACTTCTATTAATGATTCCTGATATGTACAAAATTGCCGGCGAAAGACTTCCTGCAGTTTTTCACGTAGCAGCACGTTCATTATCAACATGCTCAATCAATATGTATGGCGACCATCAAGACGTTATGGCAGCAAGAGCAACAGGTTTTGCTATGCTTGCATCAGGTTCTGTACAAGAGATTATGGATCTTTCTCCAGTAGCTCATCTTTCAGCTATAAAAGCTAGAGTTCCATTTGTTAATTTCTTTGATGGATTTAGAACAAGCCATGAAATTCAAAAAATCGACGTTTGGGATTATGACCAATTTGAAGATATGGTTGATTGGAAAGCAATTGATGATTTTAAAAATGATTCATTAAATCCACACAGACCAACTATGCGTGGTGTATTTGAAAAGAGTGGATATTTCCAAAGAACTGAAGCTCAAAACAAAGCATACAACGGACTTCCAGAAATAGTTCTTGATTATATGAACAAAATTAATGAAAAAATTGGAACAAATTATTCATTATTTAATTATGAAGGTGCAGAAGATGCAACTGATATAATTATAGCTATGGGCTCTGGAACTGATACAATTCAACAAACAGTAGAAGAATTAAATAAAGATGGAAGAAAAGTTGGACTTGTAAAAGTACATCTTTATAGACCATTCTCAACAAAACATTTACTTGAAGCGATTCCAGAAACAGTTGAAAGAATTGCAGTTTTAGATAGAACAAAAGAAAAAGGGTCTGCTGGAGAACCTCTATACTTAGATGTATTAGAATCTTTCTCAGATTCAGATAGAAATCCAAAAATAATAGCAGGAAGATATGGACTTGGACAAAAAGATACAAGACCTGCTCATATCAAATCAGTATTTGATAATCTAGCAAAAGATGAACCAAAAAATCACTTTACAGTTGGAATTATTGATGATGTAACTAACACATCTCTTGAAGTTGACAATAGCTTTGTAATTTCTGATGGACAAACAACACGTTGTATATTCTGGGGAAATGGCGGAGATGGTACTGTTGGAGCAAATAAAAACGCTATAAAAATTATAGGCGATAATACAGATATGTTTGCTCAAGGATATTTTGACTATGATGCTAAAAAATCTAATGGTCTAACAATGTCTCACTTGAGATTTTCTCCAAACCCAATCCATGCAGCTTACTTTATAGATGAAGCTGACTTTGTATCATGTTCTCCTCAAGCTTATGTAAGACAATATGACCTTGTTAAAAACCTTAAAGAAGGTGGAATTTTCTTATTAAATACAATTTGGTCAGAAGAAGAACTTGAAGAACATATACCAAATTATTTATTAAAAGAAATAGCAGATAAAAATATTAAATTCTACACAGTAAACGCATCAAAAATTGCTCAAGAAGTTGGACTTGGTCATAGAACAAACATGGTTATCCAAACAGCTTTCTTCATTCTTTCAGAAGTTTTACCAATTGAAGATGCTATAAAATATCTAAAAGATTCTATTGAAAAATCTTATGGAATGAAAGGTCAAGATATTGTTGATATGAACAACAAAGCAGTTGACCGTGCAAGTGAAGAATTACAAGAAATAAAAGTTAAAGAAGAATGGAAAAACCTTGGCGAAGATAGAGAAGGTGCAAATGAAAATGAACCAGACTTTATCAAAAATATGGTAAGACCAATAATAAACTTAGAAGAAGATGATCTTCCAGTTTCAACATATCTTCCATACGATGACGGTCAATATATGGCAGGAACTTCAAGATATGAAAAACGTGGTATAGCATTATTTGTTCCAGAATGGAATATAGATAATTGTATCCAATGTAACCAATGTTCATATATCTGCCCACACGCAACAATTAGACCATTCTTATTAGACGAAGAACAAAAAGCTAAAGCACCAGAAGGATTTGAAACTAAAAAAGCTATAGGCAAAGGACTTGAAGGATATGAATTTAGAATCCAAGTTTCACCATATGATTGTATGGGATGTGGAAACTGTGTTGACGTATGTCCTGCTCCAAAGAAAGCTTTGGCTATGAAACCAATAGATGAACAAATCGAAAAACAAGCAGATAATTGGGAATATGCTCATGGCGAAGTTGGATATAGAAATGATGAAATAGCTCCAACAAATGTTAAAAATTCTCAATTTAGCCAACCATTGCTTGAATTCTCAGGCGCATGTGCAGGCTGTGGAGAAACTCCTTATGCTAAATTAATCACTCAATTATATGGTGATCATCAAATTATTTCAAACGCAACAGGATGTTCATCAATTTGGGGTTCATCAGTTCCATCAATGCCATATTGTACAAATAATAATGGCGAAGGACCAGCTTGGGCATCATCACTATTCGAAGATGCAGCTGAATATGGATATGGAATGTTGCTTGCAACAAAATCAAACAAATTCTTACTAGAAACTTTGATGAAAAAATTCTTAGAATTAAAAGTTTCTACACCATTAAACGATGCATTTAACGAATGGTTAGAAAATAACGATGACTTTGAAGAAAGCAAAAAAGCAGCTATAAAAATTGAATCATTAATCGCAAACGAAACTGACAATGAAGAAGCTAATAAAATTATCGAAAGAATAAAATCACTAAAAGATTATTTAGTTAAAAAATCAGTTTGGATTTACGGTGGAGATGGTTGGGCTTATGATATAGGATTTTCTGGAGTAGACCATGTTCTAGCAAGTGGCGATGACATCAATATAATCGTATTTGATACAGAAGTTTATTCAAATACAGGTGGACAAAGTTCAAAAGCAACTCCTCTTGCAGCAGTAGCAAAATTTGCAGCAAGTGGTAAAAAAGTTAGAAAGAAAGACCTTGGTTTAATGATGACAACTTATGGTTATGTTTATGTTGCACAAGTTGCAATGGGAGCAAACCAAGCTCAAACATTAAAAGCAATAAAAGAAGCAGAATCCTATCATGGTCCATCACTAATAATTGCTTATGCTCCATGTATTAACCACGGACTAAAAGCAGGAATGGGCAAGACTCAAAGAAGAGAAAAAGAAGCTGTAGCAAGTGGATATTGGCACTTATGGAGATTTAACCCACTTCTTAAAGAAGAAGGAAAGAATCCATTTAGCTTAGATTCAAAAGATCCTACAGAATCATTCCAAGAATTCCTACAAGGCGAAGTAAGATACGCTTCCCTTAAAAAAGCCTTCCCAGAAGATGCAGATAGATTATATGCAGAAGCTGAAGAAGCTGCAAAGGAAAGATTAGAATCTTACAAAAAAATGGAAAATAAATAAAAATTAAATCCTAAAAATAGTATATGAATCACTAAGTGTTTTAATAAACCAGACTTTCAAAAGTCTGGTTTATTTTTTTGATATTATTTTCTATTTAAATTTTCAAATCACTTGCTATTTAATTTTTAAAATTATTTTATACTTAATTTTTTGATGTTTAATTTTTGAAATTTTAAAAATTTAAGAAATTGTATTATTTTTGATTTTATTAAATAACATTTTTAGCGTATGGATATTTTTAGACTGCCAAAAATTTAAATTCTCAGAGCGTAGACAAACCCTCAAGCACGAATATCTGACTCCAAAAATTGTTGATTTCTAAATTCCAAAATTCTAAAAACGCAAACTCGCTAACGCGATGACAGATAAATAGCTTAAAATTGTGCCAGTGGCACGATTTTAATATTTATCCCTCGGAATAAAACGAAGAATTAAAATTTAATTGAAGTAAATTTATTTAATAAAATAGCATGGCTTTAAATTTTAGAGTGCGTTTTTTGACGAATTTTTAAATTTGAAATCAAATCAATTTTTTCCGTATGATATTCTTAGCATGAGGATTTGTATACTTTGTCAACAGTCTGATTCTCTTATTTTTTATTTTTTAAAGTTTTATTTAAAAATTTTATAAAAATAATTAGTTTTGTGGCACTTTTTTAACTCATAATTTTAGTGTATAATTAAAAAACGAGGTAAAAATATAACAAGCGCCAGATCCTTTTGGGATGACGAGGAATGGAGTTATCGAAAATTCGGCGGGTGCTCCATAGCTTTCACAGGCTCAGTATTTTACAAAAATAAGAAGCAATTCTTATGACAAAGAAAATAAAGTGATACCTCTAAAATTTAATATTAGGAGGATACTATGTGCGGAATAGTATGTTATAAGGGAAGGCTAAATGCCAGAGAAGTTATTATGGATGGTCTTGAAAGGCTTGAATATAGGGGATATGATTCGGCGGGAATCTCCCTTATTGATGGTGGTTTAATTAAAACTGTCAAAAAAAGCGGCAAGGTTAAAGTTTTAAAAGACGAGCTTTCAAAAAATCCTATCGATGGAAATATCGGAATTGGCCATATTAGATGGGCAACTCACGGAGGACCTTCAGATATAAATTCTCATCCACATCTTTCAAATAATGGTAAAATTTCTGTAGTTCATAATGGAATCATTGAAAATTATAATGAGCTAAAAGAAAATCTCAAAAAAGAAGGCTATAACTTTAAGTCTGATACTGACACAGAAGTTGTGGCTGTTTTGATTGAAAAATATTATGAAGATGATATTTTAGATGCTGTAAAAAAAGCAAAAAATGACTTGAGGGGATCTTTTGCTCTTGGAATTTTGTGCCAAGACGAAAGCGATAGACTTATAGTTTTAAGGGAAGAAAGTCCTCTTGTTTTAGGAATAACAGATGACGGCATTCTTGCAGCAAGCGACATTCCTTCAATTATAAAATATACAAAAGATGTAATTTATCTTGAAAATGGAGATTTGGTTGATATTAAGGGCGAATCTTTTATAATTTATGATAGAAATTTCCAAAAAATCCAAAGAAAAATTTCAAAAGTTGATTTTTCTTTTGAAGATTCAACTAAGGAAGGCTTTGATCATTTTATGATTAAAGAAATTTTTGACCAACCAAAGGCGATTTCTGATACAATCAGATTCAAAATGACTGATGAAATGATTGATTTTAAAGAAAATGCCTTTAGCAAAAAAGAAATTGAAAATTTCAATAAAATTTATATAGTTGCTTGTGGAACAGCTTATCATGCAGGTCTTGTTGGGGCCTATGCTTTGGAAAAATTTGCAAAAATTCCTGTAATTTGTGATATTGCAAGTGAATTTAGGTACAATGACCCATTTATTGACGAAAATACTTTGATGATTTTGGTAAGCCAATCTGGAGAAACTGCCGATACTCTTGCAGCTTTAAGACTTGGTAAGATTAAGGGAGCAAAAACTTTGGTTTTGACAAATGTAGTTGCATCATCTCTTGATAGGGAAGCTGACAAAACCATTTATTGTTATGCAGGGCCAGAAATTGCAGTAGCATCAACCAAGGCTTACACTACACAAATAATTTCTCTTTATATGCTTGCTCTAGATTTTTCTTTAAAGCTTGGAACAATTGATGAAGAAAAATACAAGGAAATAATTTCAGAAATGAAAAAAATTCCTGAAAAAATAAAAGAAATTTTGGATGACAGTGGAAAAATAAAAGCTTATGCAAAAGAGATAAAAGATTTTGATTCTATGTTTTATATAGGACGTGGTCTTGATTACAAATCTGTAATTGAAGGTTCTTTGAAGTTAAAAGAAGTTTCCTACATTCACTCTGAGGCTTTGGCTGCAGGGGAATTAAAACATGGAACAATAGCTTTGATTGAAGAAGGAACACCGGTTGTAGTTGTTGCAAGTCAAGAAAATATAATGGAAAAAACCATATCAAATGTAAAAGAAATCATTTCAAGAGGAGCAAATATTTTTTCAATTTCAAGAAAAGATGATCATCTAAAAGAAATTTCTAATTTTACTTTTGAATTGCCAAAGACAATTGACCCTCTTTATCCAGTTTTGTCAGTTATCCCTCAACAAATTTTGGCATATTATGTTTCCTGTGCCAAAGGACTTGATGTTGATAAGCCTAGAAATTTAGCTAAATCAGTAACGGTGGAATAACTTGCACAAATAATTAAATACAGTATATTATAAATGAATTTATTTTACCAAAACCATTGAGAAGCCTTAGGGCTTCTTTTTTTATCTAAAATTAATTTTAATTTGTATTCTCTTAAAAAATTCCAAATAAATTATTTTTAATTTACATAAGCAAAAGTTTGAAATCAAGGAGTTTTTATTTATAATATACTAAATAAATTTATAAAAATTAAAAAAAGACTTGACAGGATTTTTCAATGATAGTATTATTGACTTATCAAATAGATTTTAAAAACCAGATAAAGAGAAGAGTAGTCGTATGGATTATTGTACAGAGAGCCCTGTTTTGCTGAGAGGGGTGAATAAAAAGTGTGATGAAGATGGTCTCAGATGGGATAAGTCGATATTTAGACTTATACGGGAACTCCCGTTACAGAGTTAGGATATGATAGTATCTGAAGAGGCATTTTTTAGTGCAAAAAAGGTGGTAACGCGGAAAATTTTCGTCCTTATTGTAGTTTATCTACAGTAAGGACTTTTTATTTTGCATAAATTTAGAAAGGAAAGGTTTTGGAAATGACAAATATAAGTGCAAAAGAGATTAAAAATTTGGTAAAGGAAAATTTGGATTTTTCTAAAAAAATCAAAAATTATTTACACGAAAATCCAGAGCTTTCAAGCAAGGAATTTGAAACTCGCAAATTTTTAATAAATGAGTGCAAAAAAATTGGTTTGGAAGTTGAAGAAGTAGAAAATTCTACAGGCTTTGTGGCAATTCTTGATACAAAAAGAAATGGAAAAATTTTGGGACTTAGAACTGATATAGATGCTCTTCCAATTTTTGAAAATGAAGAAAATTTAAAGGGAAAAAAAGAAGTTATATCAAAAAATCCTGGCGTGATGCACGCTTGTGGCCACGATTTTCACATGGCTCTTGCCCTTACAAGTGCAAAAATTCTTTCAAAAATAAAAAATAGCTTAAATGGAAAAATTTATTTTATTTTTGAGGAAGGCGAGGAAACAGGAGCTGGAATCCATCCTATGATCGAATCTTTAAAAAATATAAAATTTGATGCAATTTATGGAAATCATATTGATACAGAAATTCCTACAGGAAAATTTGCCATTTCCAAAGGAAAAGTTTATGCAGGCTGTGCAGGGGTTGATTTTGATGTAATCGGCAAAGGCGGTCACGGCTCAAGACCTGATTTATTAATTTCTCCAATAAATGCCCTTGTTGCAATTATAAATAACCTAAACCAAACTTGGGCGAGTGGACTTGATCCAAATGAAATCGTAACTTTGGGAATTGGATCAATAAATGCAGGTTTTGCTTCAAATGTAATTCCTGATAAGGCAAATTTAAAGGCGACTTTGAGATTTTTTGAAGATGAAGTCGGAGAAAAAGCCTTGGAAAAATTAAAAAATGTAGCAGAAAAAACTGCAAGTATTTATGATTGCAAGGTTAAATTTAATGATTATACAAGAGTAGTTGCCTATCCAGTTATAAATGATGAAAAACTTGCTGATTTTACAAGATTTTCTTTGGATGAAATTTTTCCGAATTCAAGAGTTGATGAAGAAATTTCTTTTGGATCTGAATCATTTTATGGATATGGAAAAATTGCTCCAAGTGTTTTTGTAAAAATCGGTGTAAAAAATGAAGAAAAAGGATGTGGAGCAGGTGCTCACACTGAAAAATTTGATGTAGACAACGACGGTCTTTATTATGGACTAGCTTGTGCTTTAAATTTTTTGATAAATTTTGATAGAAAAGAGAAAGATAATGATTGAACTAAAAAATATAAGTGTAGACTTTGATGGTTTTAAAGCAGTTGATGAGGTTAGTCTTAAAATTGAAAAGGCAGATGCTTTTGGCATAGTTGGATTTTCTGGAGCTGGAAAATCAACTCTTGTAAGGTGCATAAATCTTTTGCAAAAACCATCTGAGGGAGAGGTTTTAATAAAAGGAGAAAATATTTTGGATTTATCACAAAAAGATTTGAGAAAAAGACGTAAAAAAATTGGTATGATTTTCCAACACTTTAATCTTTTGAACAACCTTTCAGTAATTGATAATGTAATTTTTCCAATAAGAAAGGAAAAAATTTCAAAAGAGGAAAAAATTCAAAAAGCAAAAAAACTTTTAGATTTGGTTGGGATTGGAGATAAGGCAAAATCTTTTCCAAGAGAACTATCTGGTGGTCAAAAACAAAGGTGTGCCATAGCAAGAGCCCTTGCATCTGATCCAGAAATTTTACTTTGCGATGAGGCGACAAGTGCCCTTGATCCAAAAACAACTAAGCAAATTTTAAAACTTTTGGGAGAAATCAAAGAAAAAATTGGAATAACAATTGTAATAATCACTCATCAAATGGAAGTTGTAAAAGATCTTTGCAATAAGGTTGCTGTAATGCAAGATGGAAAAGTGATTGAAAAAGGCACAACTCTTGAAATTTTTTCAAATCCAAGACACAAACTCACAAAAGATTTTGTAGAAACTTCAACAAATGTAAATCAAACACTAGAAGAGGTAAAAAACAATCTGGGAGTTTTGAAAAAAGATGAATTTTTGGTAAAACTTTCTTATGTTGGAGAAGCTACAACTCAGCCAGTTATAAATGAAATTTATGAAAAATTTAAGGTCAAAACCAATGTTTTGGCAGGAAACATAGAATTTATTACAAATGTTCCGGTCGGAAATCTTATAGTAACTTTTAAGGCAGAAAGAGAAAATATCGACAAGGCGATTGAATATTTGATAGCCTGCGGAACAAATGTACAACTTTTAGGAGATAGTAATGGGATACTTTGATTATGCACTTTCAATAAAAGATAGAATTTTTGAAGATATTGGACTTACTTTTTATATGCTATTTTTATCAGCTATATTTTCAGGAATTTTTGGATTAATAATAGGAGTAATACTTGTAGTAACAAATGATGGAGGAATTTTAGAAAACAAAAAAATTTATAGCATTTTGGATAAGATAACAAATCTTTTTCGTGCAGTTCCTTTCATAATTTTACTTGCAGTAATTAGTCCTATAACAAATTTAATTGTAGGAACAAGAATTGGACCAACGGCTGCAATAGTTCCTTTAGTTTTTTCTTGCGTGCCATTTTTTGCAAAGCAAGTTGAGCAAGCTTTGGCAGAAGTTGATCCAGGAGTAATAGAGGCGGCGGAAGCTATGGGAAATTCACCATTTGAAATTATAACAGCAGTTTATTTAAGAGAAGGACTTCCATCACTTGTAAGAGCTTCATCAATAACTTTGATTTCGCTTTTGGGACTTACAGCAATGGCTGGAACAATCGGAGCAGGAGGAATAGGAAATCTTGCTATAGCAGTCGGATACAACAGATACAAAAACGACGTAGTTATTATATCGGTAATAGTTATTTTGATAATTGTCTATGCCATCCAAGGCATCGCCAATTTAATTATAAAAAAGACATCACATTAAAAAATATTAGGAGGAAAATGATGAAAAATTTAAAGAAAATTGCCCTAGGCTTGTCACTTGTACTAACTTTAACAGGATGTGGAAATAAAAAGGAAGATACAAATTCAAATTCTTCCCCATCAAATCAAGCAAAAAGTGAAGACAGATTTGCCGATGCAAAAGAAATTAAAATTGGAGTTTGTGGCGAAAAAAATGAAGTTTTAGAAGACGTGGCAAAAAGATTTGAAAAAGATACAGGAAAGAAAATAAAAATTGTAACATTTTCAGATTATAACCAACCAAATGAAGCGTTAAATTCTGGAGATATTGATATAAATTCTTTCCAACACAAAAAATTCTTGGAAGATTATAATAAATCACACAAAACAGATATAGTTTCAGTTGGAGATACCTTGCTTGCTCCAATGGGAATATATTCTGACAAAATTAAAGATGTAAAAGAAATAAAAGACGGAGATAAAATTGCAATTCCAAATGATCCAACAAATGGAGCAAGAGCACTTTTCCTTTTACAATCAGCAGGATTAATAGAAGTTGAAGGAAAAGAAGGAGATGCAATTACTCTTGATAATATCAAGAAAAATCCAAAAAATTTGGAAATAATTGAGCTTGATGCAAGCCAAACAGCAAGAAATCTTACAGAAGTTGCTGCATCAGTTATAAATTCTGGTATGGCAGTAGACGCTGGATTTATTCCAACACAAGATTCAATTTATTTAGAAGATAAAGACGATCCAGCAAAAGCAATCTATGTAAATATAATTGCAGCAAGAAAAGAAGACAAAGATTCAAAAACATTAGAAAATTTTGTAAAAAATTATTATCAAACAGATCAAACTAAAAAATTAATAGAAAAAGAAACAAAGGGATCAGAAATTCCAGCTTGGAAATAAAAAAATAAAAGGAGAAAAAAATGAAAAAATTAGGAAAAATTGCTTTAGGACTTGTCCTACTCTTAGGACTTAGCTCATGTGGAAACAAGGAAGAAAAAAATACATCAAATTCAAACGAAAACGCAAAAGAAAAACAAAGCATAAAAATCGGTGTTGTTGGAGAATATAACGACGTATTAAATGAGGTTATAAAAAGATACGAAGAAAAAACTGGAAATGATGTAGAGCTTGTAGTTTTTTCAGATTATAATCAACCAAATGAGGCTTTGGAATCTGGAAATATTGATTTGAATGCTTACCAACACAAAAAATTTCTAGAAGAATTTAACAAAGACCACAAGACAGACCTTGTTTCAATAGGAAACACAATGCTTGCGCCACTTGGAATTTATTCAAAAAAATATAAATCACTAGATGAAGTAAAAGAAAATGATGAAATAGTAATTCCAAACGATGCATCAAACGGAGCAAGGGCCCTATTCTTGTTACAAGATGCAGGACTTATAAAAGTAAAAGGCGAAAAAGGCGATCCAGTAACAGTTGAAGATATTAAAGAAAATCCAAAAAATCTAAAAATTACAGAAGTTGACGCAGCTCAAACAGCAAGAAATATTGATTCAGCTGCCCTTGCAATAGTAAATGATACATTCGCTCTAGATTCAAAAATTGCAACCGAATATCCAGCTTTAAAATTTGAAGAATCAAAAGCAGATGACACTAATCCATACGTAAATGTATTTGCAGCCAAAAAAGAAAGAAAAGATGACAAAGTTTTAAATGATTTTGTGAAAAATTATTACCAAACAGATGCTACCAAAAAAGACTACGAAAAATTAACAGGAGGAGCATGGATTCCTGCTTGGTAAAAATTAAATAAGACCCCCTTAAATATATATAGGCTATGAGTTTTCTCATAGCTTTTTTATTTTCAAAACCAAAAGAAATTTTGAAAATTTAATAAAAAAATTTTTAATGTATAATGATTGTATGAGAATAGCAGAAATTAAAGATTTAGATGAAATAATGGTAATAATAAATGATGGGAAAAAAGCCTTGAAAAAAGATGGAGTTAATCAATGGCAAAACGGACTTCCAGATAGAAAGGGGATTTTACAAAATATTTTGACGGGAGAAAGTTTTGTTTATGAAGAAAATGGAGAAATTTTATCTTTTGCTTTTTTAAAAAAATCTTACGAAGAAGATTACAAAAACATTGAAAATGATTTTAAAAATCATGGGCCGTTTTTTACTATTCACAGATTGAGTGTTAAGGAAAGTGCAAAAGGCAAGGGCCTTGCTAATAGATTTTTTGAAGAAATTATTTCTTATGGAAAAAATTCAAAAATGGAGTCGATTAGGATTGACACTCATCCTGATAATTATAAAATGCAAAGTTTAATTAAAAAATTTTCTTTTGAAAAAATTGGAATTTGTACTGTTGATGACAAAATTAAAAGGTCTAAAAGAATTGTGTATGAGTTGATTTTATGATAAATGAAAAACAAAAATTGATTGTGGAAGATGCAAAATATCCTTGTGCAATTTTGGCAGGGCCTGGTACGGGAAAAACTTTCACAATTGTTCAAAAAATTATTTCTTTAATAAAAAATGACGGGATTAGTCCTAACAAAATCCTTGTAACAACTTTTACAAAAAAAGCAGCGAATGAGCTTATTGAAAGGGTGGAGTCAGGTCTTAAAAAAGAGAATATTTATGCTGATACTTCAAATATGTTGATTGGAAATTTCCATTCCCTTGCTCTTTCTTTTTTGAAAGAATATAAATCCTTTACGAATAAAATTTTTGATCCTTTGGTTATCGACTCTCATATTGAAGGATATTTGATTGAAAGAAATATGGATATTTTTGAAAATATTTCAAATTTTTCAAAATTTATTTCTTATAATGAGGTCGGACAAATTCAGGGAATTTTTGCGAATATTACCAATAATTTGGTTGATTTAGATGGGCTTCGCAATTCTAATAATCCTAGTGACATTTTGGCTTTGGAAATTTATTTGAAATGGGCAAATTTTCTTGATGAAAATGACCTTATAAATTATCAATTGATTTTAAAAAAATTTTATGATCTTTTAAAAGATCCTTTTTATGGAAAAAAAATTAGGGATAGAATTGATTTTGTAATAATTGATGAGTACCAAGACACAAATACTATTCAAGAAGAAATTTCTTTTGGCCTTTGTAAGGGCAAAAACCTTATGGTTTTTGGAGATGATGATCAGGCTCTTTATTCATTTAGGGGAGCAAGTCCTAAAAATTTGAGAGATTTTGATAAAACTTGCAAAATGAAGATGAAAAGAAAGGCGAATTTTTATCATCTTGATATTAATTACAGGTCTAATCAGGAAATAATTGACAAATCTAGAGAGTTTCTTGTAAATTCTAAAGCTTTTGACCTTGAAAAAATAAAAAATCTTAGAGCTAATGATGGCGAAAAAAATGAAAATTCTGTTGTAAGGGCTAGGGCAAATGAATATGAAAATATTGAAAATATAGTAAAATTTTTGAACAAAAAAATAAATTTGAACCAAATAGCATTTTTGTTTCCGTCTTTAAATAGTGATTATCCAAAATCTTTGCAAACTTATTTTGAAAATCACGGAATAAATGTTTTAAATAAATCTTCAAAATTGTTTTTCAAAAGAAGAGAAATTAGACTTTGCCTTTATGTTCTTATTTCAATTTTTTCAAAAAAACCAAAAAAACTTACTGGTTCAAACCCAGATAAGTACAAGTGGACTCAAGAAACAAATTTCAAAAAATATCTTGTTAGCATTTTCGATGATAAAGAATTTACAAAAAACGAAGAATTAAATGCTTATATAAAGGAAGAAAAATTAATCATTGAAGAAAATAAATCCTACACAGACATTTTATACAAAGCTTTTGGACTTGAAATTTTTAGGGAGATTTTGGATAAAAAAATCGACAAATTAAATTCAATAAGAGAGCTTTCAAATATAGGAAAATTCACATCAATTTTATCAGATTTTACAAATCTTTGTGGCTATGATATAAATTATTACAAAAAATCAGTAGATTTAATTTATGGATATATTTTTTATCTTTTCAAAAATTCAGCCGTAAGCGAATTTGAAAATTTTGATGCTCCAAAAAATTCTGTAATATTTTCTACAATTCATCAAGCGAAAGGACTTGAGTATGATGTGGTTTTTGTATCAAGTTTAAATGATAATCCAAGAAAAGATATTAGTGCATTTAGTCCAAAACTTGAGGCGAAAAAAGAAAGTGATTTTTTAAAAAATTATTATAGGAAGTATTATACAGCCTTTACCAGAGCAAAAAATCTTTTGGTTTTATTGGATAATTCCCAAAATCCCTACCTTAAAAATTTTGCCTTTTCATTAAATTCATCTTCAATATTAAAAACCATAGATTTTAAATTCAAAGAAGATGTTGTAAAAAAAGAAATTTTGGCATATACAACGGATATTTCAATTTACAAATCATGTCCATTAAAATATAAATTTATAAGAGTTTTGGATTTTAAAAAAGAAAAATCAAAATCTTTGGAATTTGGTTCAAAAGTTCACAGCCTTGCTGAATATCTTACAAATTTAAAAAAAGAAAATCTTTCTTACCATGCAATAAATGACTTTATAAAGGAAAACAAAGAATTTCAAAAACCAATTGAAAATTTTGTAAATAGAAATTTTCCGATAAAATATTCGGAAATGAACATCAAACTTGATAGATTTTCCTATATTTTGCAAGGAAATATTGATATAATCCTAGAAGATGGAACAATTATCGATATAAAAACTGGAAAAGCAGATGAAAATAATTTAATTTCCTACAAAAACCAGCTACTTACTTACTACAATTTGTTAGTTTATAATAATAAAAAAGTAAACAAGATGATCTTATATTTTATTGAAGAAGACAAACTTATAGAAGTAGAAAAATCGGATTTTGATATGAAAAATATAGACGAAATAGGAAAAAATATAGTAGAAAAAAATATTGAAATAAAAACACAAGATAAAAGACAATGCAAATTTTGCCCTATGGCATATTTTTGCAAAAGAACTTGATTAAGTCCTACTAAGCAATACAATTTTTTAAGGTGATAAAATGAAATCTCAAATGTTAAAAGGAGTTATCGAAGGGGTAATTCTAAAAATAATCAAAGACAAAGAAACTTATGGATATGAAATTGTAGAAACCCTAAGACTTAACGGTTTTTATAATATGACCGAATCTACAGTCTATCCTATTTTGCAAAGATTATCGAAAAAAGGTCTTATATTTTCTTCAAAAGAAAAATCAAAAGTTGGGCCAAAAAGAAAATATTATTATATAACAGCAAAAGGCGAAGAATATTTATTAGGATTTATAGAAGATTTCCTAGAATTAGAAGAAAATGTAAGAAATATTTTAGGAGTTAAAAATGATAATGAGAGTAGATAAAATGATTGGAAATGCCAATCTTGATACTAGAAAAAATATAAAGAAAAATGCAAAAAAAGGCGGACTTGTAATAAACGGAGAAATTATAAAAGATTCATCAGTAAAAGTTGATCCAAATATTGACGAAGTAATTTATATGGGAGAGCTTGTCGATTATTTTGAAAATATTTATATAATGATGAACAAAAGAGAAGGCTTAATTTGCCAATCAAACGAACTTGATGGAACTATAATGAGTGATCTTGATGAATTTTATTTAAATTTAGATTTAGCAATAGCAGGTCGTCTTGATAAAGATACAACAGGACTTTTGTTAATGTCAACCGATGGAAAATTTATCCACAGAGTAATAAGTCCAAATTCAAATATTTGGAAAAAATACGAAGTAGAAACATCAAAAAAAATCGAACCTGCCCTAGTAGAAATTTTTAAAGAAGGCGTGTATATAAAAGAAGATGATTATTACGCAAGAAGTGCAAAATTAGAAATAATTGAAGATAAAAAAGCCTACGTTTACGTAACAGAAGGAAAATTTCATTTAGTAAAAAGATTATTTTCAAATAACGATAACGAAGTAGTAAAACTAAAAAGACTTGCAATAGGAAAATTGCAATTAGATAAGGCCTTAAATCCAGGAGATTACAGAGAACTTACACAAGAAGAAAAAGAATTATTTACAAAAGAACAATAAAGATGGATTATTTCCATCTCAGACTGTAGACAAAGTAGATGAAA
>NZ_KV808713.1:0-413 GCF_001812365.1 Anaerococcus sp. HMSC065G05 | reverse complement strand
CCTTCTCCGCCTTCTTGTAGGGATTTTAATGCACTTCCTACTACTACTGGGGCATTGTCTCCGTCGAATTCGTATTCTGATAGTAGATCTCTTACTTCCATTTCTACTAATTCGATTAGTTCTGGATCGTCTACTTGGTCTTCTTTGTTTAGGAATACTGCGATTTTTGGTACGCCTACTTGTCTTGCTAACAAGATGTGTTCTCTTGTTTGTGGCATTGGACCGTCTGCTGCACTTACTACTAGGATTGCTCCGTCCATTTGTGCTGCTCCTGTGATCATGTTTTTAACGTAGTCTGCGTGGCCTGGGGCGTCGATGTGTGCGTAGTGTCTTTTTTCTGTTTCGTATTCTACTACTGAGGTATTGATTGTGATTCCTCTTTCTCTTTCTTCTGGTGCTTTATCGATTTTATC
>NZ_KV808712.1:0-302 GCF_001812365.1 Anaerococcus sp. HMSC065G05 | reverse complement strand
CCTTCGAATTCTGTGTGTGGGTGTACTGAGCCTGGTGCTGCTATTACTTGTCCTCTTTGGATTTCGTTTCTTTGTACTCCTCTTAGTAGTAATGCACAGTTGTCTCCTGATTCTGTTGTTTCTAGGGATTTGTGGAACATTTCGATTCCTGTTACTACTACTTCTCTTGTTTTGTCTGTTAGGCCTACGATTTCTACTGTTCCGCCTAGTTTTAGGGTTCCTCTTTCTACTCTTCCTGTTGCTACTGTTCCTCTTCCTGAGATTGTCATTACGTCTTCTACTGGCATTAGGAATGGTTGGTC